>CADEGB010000162.1 GCA_902826755.1 uncultured Gemmatimonadota bacterium | reverse complement strand
TCGTGCTCGGCGCGTCGTTGGTGTGGAGGGTGGAGAGGACCAGGTGGCCGGTGAGCGCCGCCTTGATGCCGATCCCGCCCGTTTCCAGATCTCGAATTTCACCGATCATGATGACGTTCGGGTCCTGACGCAAGAAGGCCTTCAGCGCCGCCGCGAACGTGAGCCCGATGTCCGGCCGGACCTGAACCTGATTGATGCCCATCAGGTTGTATTCGACCGGGTCCTCGGCCGTCATGATGTTGGTTTCGATGGTGTTGATCCGCTGGAGCGCGGAATAGAGCGTCGTCGTCTTACCGGAACCCGTGGGGCCGGTGACCAGCACCATCCCGTACGGGTTCAGGATCGCCTTCATCAGGTCGGCTTCCGCCTTGATCTCGAACCCGAACTTGGTCAGGTCGAGGGTCAGGTTCCCCTTGTCGAGGATTCGGAGCACGATCTTCTCGCCGAAGAGACACGGCAGGGTCGAGACTCGGAAGTCGATGACCCGGGGCCCCATCTTGAGCTTGAGGCGGCCGTCCTGCGGCACCCGGCGTTCGGCGATGTTGAGCTGCGACAGAATCTTGATACGGGAGATGAGAGCGGCCCGGAGCCGGATGGGCGGCTTCATCACTTCCTGGAGCACGCCGTCGACCCGGTAGCGGACCCGCATCTCGTGCTCGAAGCACTCGACGTGGATGTCGGAAGCGCCCCGCTTGACCGCGTCGGTCAGGATCCCGTTGATGAGCTTGACGACCGGCGCGTCGTTGATCTGGGCCTGACTGACGTTCTCGTCGTCCTGGTCCTCGACCAGTTCGAGATCGTCGGTGAGCCCGAGGCCCTCCATGTCCTTGAGGATTTCCTGGAGCTGGGCCTGCTGCGTCGCGTCGCCGACTTCGTAGTACTTCTCGATCAGGTTCCGGAGGGTGAACTCGCCCGCCAGCACCGGGAACAGATCAAACCGGGTGATGAACTTGAGGTCCTGAAGGAGGCCGTGGTCGGTGGGGTCCGCCATGGCCACGGTCAGGGTGCGGCCCTCCCGTTTGAGCGGCAGGACGCAGTGCTTCCGCGCCACGTCCGACGGGATCAGCTTGAGGATCTTCTGATCGACCTCGAAACGCGACAGGTCCACCGCCGGCATCCGGTGCTGGCGGGCCAGGACCTTGGTGATCTCGACCTCCGGCAGGACCCCCATCTGAACCAGCACGAAGCCGAGCCGGTGGCCGGAGGTCTTTTGCTCGACCAGGGCCTTACCGAGCTGATCACGGGTGAGGAGGTTCTCCGAGAGGAGAATCTCGCCCAACCGATCGCCGACTCCGGGGGGTGCCGCTACGCTGGACATGAAGGTTTCCGGCCCCTCCAAGGGGTCAGGGGTTTCCCCCTTGTTTGCAAGGAATTGCGCCGTTCGGCCGAAGCCCGGACACCCACCCTATTCGAAACTGATGCCAAACCGGCTATCCGCTCATGGCACCGCAACTTGCGCTGCCAGTTGAGCTACCAGCCGTCGAGGCAATCCGGGCACTTTTTCCAGGTCGCTGACCGACGCGAATGGCCCGTGGCCTTGGCGATATGCCAGTATCGCTTTGGCCCGGGTCGGGCCTATTCCCGGAAGCCGTTCCAGGTCCGCTTGGGAGGCCGAGTTGAGGGGGATCCGGCGAACCGGAACCGCACTGCCGGTTGCCTTGGGCCGGACGCGCCGGCCCCTGGCCGAATCGACCACGAGCGGGGGAAGCGGCGCCGCCGGCCACACGGCCCGGCCGGTTCGGTGCTTCCGGCCGACCCGGCCGGTGTCGCCAACGGAGAGGTGGGAGGCGACCAGCGCCAGGAGCCCGGCGCCGACCCCCGGGACCCGATCCAGATCGTCGACCGATCCGAACGGGCCCGACCGCTCCCGATCCCTGACGATTGCCTTGGCGACTGCCATTCCGACCCTGGGGAGCCGGGCCAGGTCCTCGGCCGAGGCGCGGTTGAGATCGAGCCGCTCGGCAGCCCCGACCGGGCGACCGAGTCGGAGGGACCGGTCTCGATGAGCCAGGGGGTCAGCCGGGGCCAGGCCGGCCACCAGCCGCAAACCACCCGGCGCCTGATCCGGGCCAAGCGCAAAGATCCGGACGGCGTGGCCCGCCACCATGACGGCGAGGAGCGAGCCCAGGGCAAGACGTTCTTTGGGAGTCATGCCGCCAAGGTGGCGACCCGACGATCGACCCCGTAACCTTTTTGTCGCGAACTGGCGCGCCGAAGCGCGTTACCGAACCCGTCGACCTTCCCGAATCACCGCCATCATCACGTCACCCACCGCCGCCATGGTCTCGGCCGACAGCTTGTCGATGGTGTCACCCACGGTGTGCCAATAGGGAAAGCTGTAGCCCTGGCCGAACTCGGCGATGACGTTGATGGCGCGAATCCCGGCCTTCTGGAGCGGAATATGGTCGTCGGTGACCGAGATCCCGGTCTCCGCCCGGAACAGGTTGCCATGACCGAGGCGCCCGGCGGTCTCCCAGACCAGATCGACCACCCCAGGAGCCGCGGTGATCGAAAAGCCCTCCTTCCGGAAGACCGAATTGGCGGCCCCCACCATGTCGAGCAGGACCGCGAAATCAGGCTTCGGACCGATCGGGTTGGCGGCAAAGTGCCGAGAGCCGAGGAGGACGTCGACCTCCTCGCTGAAAATGCCATAGTCCTCGCCGTCGACGAACAGGAGGTCGACCCCGATGGCCGGCGGCTTGGCGGCCAGGGCGTCGGCCATCGCGAGGAGGACCGCCACGCCGGAAGCGCCGTCGTTGGCCCCCGGCACCGGGAGCTTGGCATTGGCGCCGGTGTCGGCATCGGCCATTGGGCGGGTATCCCAATGGGCCAGAAAAAGGAGGCGCCGGGTGGCCGCCGGATTGAACCGGGCCACGAAATTCCGGAGCGGGAGTGAATCGCCCGACTTGGCGACATGGGTCCAGGCCTGGACGACGACGGAATCCGCCCTGGCTCGAAGAAGACTGTCGAGCCAGGCGGCCATCCGCCGATGCCCGTCGGTGCCCGGAATCCGGGGGCCGAACTCGACCTGGGTCCGAGCGTACCGGAGCGCGGCCTGGCCGTCGATCTCCCGGGCCGGTGGGGTCGATTGGCATCCCACCAACAGGGACGAAAACAGGGCAAAGCGAAGGGTCATGGGCGGAGCGCTCGTGGTGGACTCGAGCCGGAGCATAAGGCGCACGCCGGCCGAGGCAAAGGTCGCCTGACCGGGGCCGGGGGTGCGATTAGCTTCCACGACGTATGCGCATGCTTCGCGGCTACATCCGCCGCTCGGTCACCGGACCGTTCCTGTTCTCGCTCGGGGCCTGCACCGGCCTCCTCCTGGTCAACCAGCTCGCCAAGCGGTTCGGCGATCTGGTGGGCAAGGATCTGCCGTGGCAGGTCATCGTCGAAGTCCTCGGCCTGTCGATCCCGTTCATCATCGCGCTGACGCTGCCGATGGCGGTCCTGGTGGCGATCCTCTACGGGTACAGCCAACTCGGTCAGGACAACGAGATCACCGCCATGCGGGCCAGCGGGATCAGCGTGGCCCAGATGCTCCGGCCGGCCCTGGTGGGCGGCCTCGTCCTGGCGGTGGTCAACTTCCTCTTCGTCGACCAGGTGCTGCCCCGGACCAACGCCCGGCTCGGGAATCTCCAGACCGACATCAGCCAGAAAAAGCCCGCCTTCCAGATGCGGGAACAGGCCATCAACACCCTCCATCCGTATTCGATCCGGGCGGGCCGGGTCCTGCCGGGCTCGGGTCGGCTGCGGGACGTCGAGATCTTCGATGTCAGCATGATCGACGGCCGGCGGGTGGTCTACGCGGACAGCGGGATGATGGCGTTCGACGAGGGTGGCGTGGATCTCGTCCTGCAGCTCTACCACGGCAAGGTCCACGAGTACAAGCTGGCCGAGCCGGCCAAGCTCCAGATCACCCGGTTTGCCCACAACACGATCCGGGTCCGCAACGTCCAGAACCTGTTCGAGCGCGACACGGTCAATTTCCACCGTGGCGACCGCGAAATGACCACCTGCGAGATGATGGACCAGGTGAGCTCGAACCGCCGGCGGGCCACCCGGGCGGGCGCCACCCGACGTCACCTGGCCTCCCAGGACCTCCGGTCGTTGATGCGGCTCTATCAGACGGGCGATGTGCCCCGGATCGACGACACGACCAAGGTCTCCCGCTGCGGGCGGTGGCGGGTGGTCGAACGCGCCATTGGTAAACTGCTGCTGCCGGAGACGATTCAGGCCCAACAGCCGTCGCCCCCCCCGGCAACCCTCGTCCCGCAACAGCCGCCCGCGGTAATTGCCGACACCTCGGCCCGCGCGTTGACCGTCGACATCAGCACCTCGCCGGTCCTGACCAGTCTGACCGAGACGCTTTCCAACCGGCAGGATCAGCAATCGTCGCGCGTCTCGGCCAACAAGTTCCTGGTCGAAATCCACAAGAAGTACGCGATCAGCGTCGCCTGCTTCACGTTCGTGCTGATCGGAGTGGCCCTGGCCCTCCGGTTTCCCCGAGGCGGGATGGGACTGGTCATCGGGGGCGGGCTGTCGATCTTCGCGGTGTTCTACGTCGGGCTCGTCGGGGGCGAGGCGCTGGCGGACCGTGGCTTCGTCTCGCCCGCGATCGCGATGTGGAGCCCGAACGCGGTGGTGTTCCTCATCGGGGTCCTCGGCCTGCTCCGGGTCCGCCGGGAGTTCGGTTCGACCCGCGGTGGCGATCTGGGTGAGCTGTTCGACGCGCTGACTCGACCGTTCCGCTTCCGCCGTCGCGAGGCCTGAGATGCCGATCGTCAGGAGGCTGAGCCGCTACGTCCTCGGCCAGTGGCTTCGGATCTTTCTCCTGGCCACCATCGGCCTGCCGGTGGTGTCGGTGATGGTGTACCTGACCGACCGCTTGAGCCGGCTCCTCGACCGCGATTTGAGCGCGTTGACGATCATCCAGGTCGGACTGTACGCCATTCCGGGCAACACGGCCAACATGATCCCGGCCGCGGCGCTCTTTGCCACGGTGTTCACGGTCGGTCCGTTGGCGCGGAACTCGGAGATCACCGCCGCCAAGGCCGGCGGGGTGAGTTTCTACCGGCTGGTCTTTCCGATTCTGGTGGCCGCGCTGCTGGCGAGTGGTCTCTGTTTCTGGGTCAGCGAGATCGCCCCGCAGACGACCGAGCGCCAGCTCGAGCTCGAAAAGGAGCGGTTCAGCCGGAATCAGGTCACCCGCTACGATTTCACCTACCTGGCCGACGACGGTTGGACGTATTCGATCCGCTATCTCGACACCAACGCCGAGGTGATGCGGACGGTTCTGCTGGAACACGCCGGCCGGAAGCCGGGATACCCCAACCTCTCGATCACGGCCGACAGCGCCAAGTGGAACGACTCGACCGGACGGTGGCGGCTCGAGAACGGAGCCACCCACATCCTGGTCGACACCCTGGCGTTGATGACCACCCGTTTCGCGGCGCTCGAACTGCCGACCTTCAACGAACAGCCGCAGTCACTGCTCACCGAGCCGAAACGGCCCGAGGAGATGACCTATCGCGAGTTGGAGACGTTCATCGCCACCCTGGATCGGTCGGGTAACGATACTCGGAAACTCCGGGTGGATCTGGCGGTGAAGCTGGCGCTCCCGGCGGCCTGTTTGGTGATTGCCCTCTTCGGGGCGCCGCTGGCCATGAGCAACCCGCGCGCGGGCGCGGCCTGGGGCATCGCCATCAGCCTTGGCACCACGGTGCTCTATCTCCTGCTGATCAACCTCTCCAAGGCGGTCGGAGCGAGTGGGGTCATCGACCCGACCGCGTCCGCCTGGATCCCGAACGGGATCTTCCTGCTGGTCGGGATCTGGCTCTTCGGTCGGGTCCGGACGTAGAGCGGAGGCCGGTGGGGGTGGAAACGAGACGGGGGGAGCGGCCAGGCCGCTCCCCCCGTTCTCTTCTCCGGACCGGGAGAACTAGAACACGTATTTGGCGCCGAGCTGCATCCGCCACCGCGAGCTGTTGACCAGCACCCGGCGCTGGAACGGCAGGGTGCTCGGCACGGTGTAGCGGCCCCGGTCGTCCGCCTGGGTGGCGGTGCCGCGGGTGTCGTAGCCCGACAGGGTCAGCAGCGAGACCTGCTCGAAGTTGGCGGTTTCGCGGTTGATGCCCCAATCCGAGTCGATCAGGTTGAGGAAGTTGAACACGTCGGCGCTGATCAGGAGCGTCTGGCCGCTCAAGGTCCGAATCGGCTTGGTAAGCCGCATGTCGAGGAACTTCTGCCACGGATTCCGGCAGGAGCCCCGCTCCATGATCTTGCCCCGCTGCTCACGGAGGCAGGCCTGGCCGGCGATGAAGCCGTTGAGCCGATCCCAGTCCGCCGGAGTGACCAGGTTGATGTCGTTGGCGTCGGTCGGGACGTAGAACAGGTCGTTGGTGATGTTGCCGTCGCCGTTGGCATCGTTGGCGTACACGTAGGCGAACGGCGTGCCAGCGCGGGCAGTGTAGATCAGCGAGAGCTGGACGTCGAGCGGCAAATTGGCGGTGCCGCTGACCGTGAACTTGTGCGGCACGTCGAGGGCCGAGGTGGCCAGCTCACGCTCGTCGAGGGAGCCGACCAGGGGCGTGTTCCGGAGGTTCGAGCTCGCGATGCTCGAGCCAAGGGTCATCAGGTCCTGGGTCTTGGCCCGGGTGTATGCCACGCTGAAGGAATAGTCGTCAGCAAACGACTTCTGGATCTGCGCCGTGAACAGCGTCGACTTGTCGGCGCTCTTGTTGATGTGGCGGATCGTTTGACCGAGCCGGGTGCTCTGGACCCGACGGGTGAAGTTCCCACCGCTGGTGGCCGGGGGGTTGGCGTACATCAGGCGGCCCTCGCCGTTGACTTCACCCGCCAGCGCGTTGATGTCGGTCTGATACATCTGGTTCTTGGCGCGCGACTGGAGGAAGTCGACGGTGGCCACGAAGCCCCGGCCGAGGTTCTTGTCGATACCGATGGCCAGCTTGAGCGACTGCTGGAACTTGAAGTTCGAATCGAAGAAGTTCACGCCCGCCACCGGCGGAGTTGGCGCGCCGGACCCGGCACAGGTCCGCGGCATGTTGTCGACGTCGACCGTGAAGGTCGGGACGCCGGCGCCGGTGCAGGTCAGCGTCACCTGCTCGAGACCAGTGTTGGTGAAGGCGTTGGACATCCAGACGTAGGGCGGCCGGCCGGAGAAGAGACCGATGCCACCGCGAACGATGGTCCCACCGTCACCCATCGCGTCCCAGTTGAACCCAAGCCGGGGCGAGAAGAGCGTGTTACCGGTCGGGAACTCGTCGGTTCGGACCCCGAGCCGTCCGAGGACGGTGTCGGAATTGAAGGTCGGCGTGTCGCTGAACGGCACGTCGAACCGGAGTCCGGCGGTAAGGGTCAGCCGGTTGGTCGGACGCCAGGTGTCCTGGATGTAGCCGCCGAGCTGCTTGACCCCGAAGTCGGACGTGAAGCCACCGGGCCGCGCCTCGAGCAGGATCTCGTACCGGCGCGCGAGGCCGGCGTCGAGCGAGTCGACGTTGCCGAACGTCCAGGTCCCGAACCGGTTGTTGGCGAAGAGGTTCCGGAAGTCGAAGAACTCGTTATGCGTTCCGATGGTGATCTGGTGGTTCTTCCCGATCTCGAAGGTCAGGTTGGCCGTCGCTTCGGCCACGTTCTGATCGAGTTCGTTACCGTGGGAGAACCGCTCGCCGCCGGCGGCGAGGTAGTTATTGATGACGTCGCCCTGCACCATGATGAGCGGCGTCCGGTTGGCGATCTCGCGGGCGTCCCGGACGGTCATGTAGCCGAGCAGGACTTCGAGGTTGGCGGCGCCAAGGAGCGTCGTGAACTTGGCCCGGGCGGTGTTGGTGGTCGACCCGATCTTGTAGCCGCTGTTCGAGAGCTGCCACCCGTCGCGGGTCGGATCGCTCCGGCTGGTCCGGTTGAACACGTCCTGACTGGCGCGCACGTAGTTGTAGGACACCTCGAGCTGCGAGCTGCCGCCCACCTGGTAGTTCAGCTTCCCGAAGAAATTCTTGTCGGGGCGGGCCAGGTTCTCGGGGGCGTCGACGCCGCCCGGGTCGAACCCGTACTTGCTGGTGATGATGCTCTGGACCCGCTGCGCGGTGGCCACCGAGATGCCCGTGGCCGGCTCCGAGGCCGCGAGACCGACGAACGGCGTGGTCGACTCCTGAATATCGGCGCTGGCAAAGAAGTGGAGCTTGTTGCGGATGATCGGGCCGCCGAGGGTGCCGCCGTACTGCTTGATATCGAAGTTGGAGAACTTGACGCCGCCGGTGTCGCGACCGACCAGCTCGGGCCGCTGGAGATAACCGAACGCCGAGCCGCGGAACGTGTTGGTGCCCGACTTGGTGATGCCGTTGACGAGACCGCCGGAGAAGCTGCCCTGGCGGACGTCGAACGGCGCCACCAGAATCTGGAATTCCTGAATGGCTTCGAGCGAAATCGGCTTGGCGCCGGCCCCGCCGCCGGGCGTGCCGCTCGACGAGAGACCGAAGAGGTCGTTGTTGGCGCCGCCGTCGATCTGGATGGTGTTGAAGCGGCTGTTCTGACCGCCGATCGAGGTCCCGTTGGTGACCTGCGGGCTGGTCCGGATCAGATCGGTGAAGTTCCGACCCAGGAGCGGGAAACGCTGGATGGCCGTGTCGGTGACCTGCTGGGCCGGGCCGGTCCGGCCGGTGTTGATCAGCGGATTGGTGGCCGCCGTCACGGTCAGTTCCTCGAGCGTGATGATCTGCTGCTTGAGCTCGGCGCTGTGCCGCCGGCGGGTCTTCTTCTTGGCTTCATTCATGGTGTCCACCTAAATCATTGGTGGACACCATCGTTGCCGCTTAGGCCCATCCCTTCAAGGGTGGGATGGCCGCACGCTTACAATCGCCTTACATGGACGTCTCCAGAAGAGCAAGATTCGGCGGCGTGAAGGTCTGAAGGGTTTGCAGTCTTACATTCGGCCTGTCGGTGCAGGGTGTTCGTCCTGCTGGCCCTGATGGCATTCGCGGGTGAGGCTCCTGTCTGCATATCGGGCTTGCTGCCCTGCTTCCCTATCGGATTGCCCCCACCCCGGTTTGACCTGTTGACCCATCACATCGCTTCCTGCGAGCTCTCCTTCAAAACGGTTTCTGCGCGTTTGGTGTGTTCAGCCCATCGTGGTGGTCTCACGCTGTGACGAGATCAACCGGATTCCATCTGACTTGGTCAAAGGCTTTGCCTTTGACCAGGACTGCCCAAGCTGTTCGGGCCAGCTTGTTGGCCAGCGCCGCGACCACCACGCTGTATGGGCGGCGCAGTAGCAGCCTCTCGATCCAACCGCTTCGCTGGCTTCTGGCTATGACGGCGCGAGCGCCGTGCATCAGCATGGTTCTCACATAAGGGTCTCCGCGTTTGCCCTTCCGGAAGCACGATGCCGAACTCGTAGAGCAAGCCACGCAACGCGTTGGTTTGCATGATGCGCACCTTCATGAGTTGAGCACGCATGCGGTGCAGGGT
>CADEGB010000161.1 GCA_902826755.1 uncultured Gemmatimonadota bacterium | reverse complement strand
TCGTGAATCCCGTCAAGGCCGCCTCGCACCCCGTTGGCCGCGTCGAACCGGGCGCCGTTGGCGTCGGTCGTGGCCACGCCGATCTGGCTCAGCGCGTCGGGAACCTCCCCGTCGGGGAGGGTCCGACATCGTTCGACGAGACGCACCGCCTGACGAGTCCAGCAGGCCCAATGTCCCAGCAATCCACCCACGAACCGGAGCGACACGGGTCGGCCGCCCGGCCCGGGAACGCGGAACCGGGTCGTGAGGTCGGCGACGATCGCGTCGTCGTTCCCGGTGTAAAGCGCGATCTCCTGGCTCCGGCCGCTGGCCGCCACCGCCCGGATCACCTCGAGGGTCCGGTAGCGATCGAACGGCGCCACCTTGATCGCCACCAGGCCGGGCAGGTCCGCCGCGGCGCGCCAGAACCGGAACGAGAGCGGCCGGCCTCCGACCGCGGGCTGAAGGTAAAAGCCCATCACCGGGAGGATTTCCCCGATCGCCCGCAGGTGGCCGAGGAGTCGCTGGTCCGACCACCGGCCGAGTCCGCCTAACGAAACCAGCGCCAGGTGGTAGCCCAGGTCGCGGGCCAGGGCCGCTTCACGGAGTGCTTGCCGGGTCGAACCCACCACGCCGGCGATTCGGATCACCGGCCGACCCGGTGCCCAGTCGGCAATCGCCTCGCGGCCCAGTTCCAGGACGGGTCGGTGAAGTCCGATTCTCGGGTCGCGGATCGCGAACTGGGTGGTGTGGACGCCGATGGCCACGCCGGCGGCGCCGGCATCGAGGTAGTAACGGGTCAGGGCCCGTTGCCGCCGCTCGTCGAATCGCCCTCGACGGTCGAGCGCCAGCGGGTGCGCCGGAATGACCCCGCCACAGTGGAGCGCGGCCGCGATCGGTCCTGGCAGCGTCATGTCAGAACCGCCCGTCACGGGCGTCGAAGTGGGTCGGTTTGCCAAGGGATCCTCCGCCCGCCAGAACCCACCGCGCCACTCGTTCGATCATCTCGTCCAATGACACCGGATTGGGCCCGAACAGCGCCTGGCTCCGAGCGGCGTCGGAGAGCAGGGCGATGTCGGACTCGGTCCCCGCAAAGACGGGCTCGATCCCGAACCAGCGCCCGAACGCCCAGGCCAGATCCCGAACCCGGGTGGCGGGACGACCGGTGACGTTCAGGACGAAAGGAGGCGCCGCCGCGTGAGCCAGGGTCCGAAGGGCGATCGCGCTGGCATCCCGCTGCCAGATCAGGTTGACCCATCCCATTGCCAGGTCGATCGGTTGCCGGCTTCGGACCCGGTCAGCGATGTCGCGGAGTACGCCGTAACGGGGTTCGACGGCGTAGTTGAGCCGGATGATCGACACCCGGGTCCCATAGTGCGCCGCCGCGTGCCCGAACAGACGCTCCCGCCCCAGCGCCGACTGGGCGTACTCGCCGATCGGTCCGACCGGGTCCTCCTCCGTCGGACCCGCGGCCGAGACGGGCCAGAGCGGGTAGACGTTGCCGGTGGAAAACGCGACGATTCGGGAGGTTCGGTACCGATGGGCCACCAGGCCCGGCACCAGCGTGTTGATGGCCCAGGTGTGCGACGGGTCGGCCGAGGTGCCGAATTTCTGGCCAGCCATGAAGACGACATTCGGGGCGTCCGGAAGGGCCGCCACCTGACTGGGGTCGAGGAGATCGGCCACCAGGCCCCGGGCGCCAGCGCCCTCGATGGCCTCAAAAGCCCGCCAGTCCGAAAATCGGGCCACCGCGGTGATCCGCCGCCAAGTGCCGGCCTCGATGGCGGCCCGGGCCGCCAGCCGCACCAGGGTAGGTCCCATCTTGCCCCCGGCGCCGAGGATCACGAGATCGCCCTCGAGGTGGCGAAAGGCCTCGGTCAGCTGGGGTGTCGGCCGGGACAACTCGTCGTCGAGCGCGGCGTCGGCGTCCATGGCTTCAACGATAGCCCGCTCCCCTCAAGTCCGCCTCCCTTGCGGTCGATACCTGCCGGGAGACTCCAGAACCATGACTTGGCGGGAGGGGGGGGATGGACAGCGGTTCGAAGCAGCCCCGGAAGGACCTGACCGACGCCTTCGACGCGGTGGTGAGCGACAGCAAAACCGCCCGCCGGTCCGGGTTGCCGGCCGACCGTGGGCCATCGTCCGGCTCGGGCGAGAGCCTGGCGGCCGCCTATCAGGCCCTGATGACCACCTATCCGGGCTCCGCGCCGGCCGCGCCCCGCTCGGACCCCTCCGCTTCCGCGCCGGCCGAGGCGCAGCCCGTTGGTGGCGCCAAGGAACAACTGCTCGCGGCGTACGACAAGCTGGTGGAATACGAAGCCGCGAAGCCAAAGGTCGAGGAACTCGCGCTTTCGACCGAGAATCGGAAGACCTGGAAGCGGTTCGTGCAGCCCGCGATCATCGCAGTGTGCCTGGCGGGCATGGGATACATCTGGTTCGGCAAACCGGCATGGCTCTATCCCCGGTTCGAGCCGATCGCCCCCCCGACCACCGAACTTCTGGCCACCCGGCATCTGATCGCGGCGTCCATTCTGGTGGCTGGGCATCAGCAACGGATCGGCGGCCTCCCAACGACAGTGGAGGAGCTCGGGATCGCGTTGCCGGGAACGACCATCTTCAACCCGGGTGACGGCACCTACCAGCTGATGACGACGTTCGGGCGGCGCAGTCTGCTGCTCAAGGCCGCTCCTGGCCGAGCCCCGGTCATCGAAAGGCCGACGCCATGAACCGCCGCGGCTTCAGCCTGATCGAGTTGCTCACCACGGTCATGATCCTCGGGCTGCTCGCGTCGATCGCGCTGCCCAAATATCAGCAGCTCCGAAAACGGGCCAACGCGGCCGAGATCGTCGGGGCCATGACGACGGTCAGGGCTGGTCTCTATCAGTACAACGAGACGGCCGGCACCTGGCCAGCCACGACGGCCCTTGGCACCGTTCCGACGGGGTTGGGTGTCTATCTTCCGGGGAGTGGCGTCAATCAATTCACTGGCGTGTATCACACGATGGGGTGGGTGGCCATCGGATCCGGCGCCACTTCCGTTCAAATCCTCTATGCCTCGATCACCGACGGGACGGTCTGTTCCAGCGTGTACGGGCTTCTGGGTGGGGCGGGGAATGTGTCCCTTCTGGGCCTCTGTGGCCCAACTGGCGGGTTCGTCTTCCTCTGGGTCGATCAGTAGACCGCCCCCACTCCACGCGCGCACGGCCGTTCGGCCTGCTATACTCGACCGTCCCCACCGCGAGTCGCTGTGGTTTCCAAATCCGAGGTGGCGCTCCAGACCATCGATCGTGGCACCGGTCCGACCGTCGTGCTGATCCACGGCCTCGGCGGTCGTGGATCCGACTGGACTCCGCAGATCGAACACCTGGCGCCCCGTTTCCGGGTGCTCGCCCCCGACCTCCGCGGCCACGGCGGGTCACCGAAGCCGTCGGGGCCATATGTCATGCGGGACTTCGCCGCGGACGTCGCGGCGCTGATCCGACGCGTTGACCCGGGTCCCGTCCACGTCGTCGGGCTGTCCCTCGGCGGGATGGTTGCCTTTCAGCTCGCCGTCGACCATCCCAGCCTGATCCGTACTCTCACCATCGTCAATAGCGGGCCCGAAGTGGTGCCCCGGAACCTGACCGAGCGTCTCGCGCTCTCGAGCCGGGTGTTCATCGTTCGATGGTTCGGGCTCGAGCGGATGGGCCGGATCCTGGCGCCGCGACTTTTTCCGGGCCCGGACAACCAGGCCGGCCGCGAGCGGTTCCTGACTCAGTTCGTGGCCAACGATCGAGCCACCTACCTCGCCTCGCTCCGCGCCATCATTGGCTGGCGGGTGACCGAGCGGATCGGCCGGATCACGGCCCCGACGCTGGTGGTGGCCTCCGAGCTCGACTACACGCCGCCCGAGCGCAAAGAGGAGTACGTTCGGTTGATGCCGAACGCCAAACTCGTGGTGGTGCCCGACGCCCACCACGCCCTGCCGATGGAAGATCCCGAGACCTTCAACGCGGTGGTGGCGGAATTCCTCGATGTTCATGGGGACCCGAGCCGCTGACGGGAGTCGTCGTATGAAATGGTGGACGGGTGCGATCGTCATGAGTCTCGCGGGTGGTCCCGGCGCCGCGCCGGTGCCGGGACCAGAGTACGAAGTCTTCGCGATCCAGTACGCCCGGCTCGAGGGCTTTCCGGCCAGCGCCCTGATCCTTGGCGCCGATCCGGCCCGGAAACTCGATCTCTCGATGATGGTGTGGCTCATTCGGGGCGAGGGCCGAGTCATTCTGGTGGATGCCGGTTTCTATCGACAGCAGTTCCTCGACGCGTGGAAGGTGGCGGACTTCTCCAAACCGAGTGACGCGGTCGCCCGGTTCGGGGTCAAACCGGAACAGGTCACCGACATCGTCATTACTCACCTGCACTGGGATCACGCCGATGGCGCCGATCTCTTTCCCAACGCCCGGGTCTGGATCCAGCGGGAGGAGTACGAGCACTATCGCAATCCGGCCAACCTGGCCCAGAGCGGGGTCTTTCCCGATGACATCGCGATGTTCGAACGGATCGAGCGGGAGGGCCGACTCCGGCTGGTGCCGGGAGACTCCCAGACGATCGCCCGCGGGGTAACGGTCTTTACCGGCGGCCGGCACACTCGGGAGTCGCAGTACGTCTCGGCCTGGACGGCGCGAGGGTTGGCGGTGATCGCCTCGGACAACGTCTACCTGTACGAGAACATTGCCCGTCACCGCCCGATCGCGGCCACCTGGGATACTGTCTCCAACCTGGCTGCCCAGGATCGGATGGTCAGGATGGCGGGGGGTGATCGGCTCGTCGTCCCGGGCCATGACCCCGCGGTCTTTACCCGGTTCCGGGGCACGGCCCGGGGGGTTGCCCGGATCGAGTAGACCGTCGGGAGGCAGTTTGGCCGGTTTGCCGGCCATTCTTCGCGTTGTCGGATGGAGCGTTTCCTTTTCCGACACCCCGAGCCCGCCATGTCCCGACCGATCGTCCTCCTCGGCCTTGCCGCCCTCGCCGCCTGCGGTGGTGGCAGCACCGGCCCGAATCCGCCGCCACCCCCGCCGCCCCCGCCCCCGCCAACGGTGGCCGTGGCTCCGCCGACCCTGGCGCTCACGGTCGGGCAGACCGGCCAGCTCACCGCCACGGTAACGGGGTCCTCGGCGGCGGTGGCGTGGAGCAGCTCGGCCAGCGGCGTGGCCACCGTCGATCAGGCGGGACTGGTCACCGCCGTCTCGGCCGGCACCGCCACCATCACCGCCAGCCTGACCGGTCAGACCAACATTCAAGGCACCTCGGCCGTTACCGTCAGCGCGCCGCCGGTATCGATCGGGCTCACCGGCGTGACCCAGAACGGCCAGCCCGTCGTTCTGACCGACGTCAAGAAGACCGTCACCTTTGCGGTCGACCTCACGGTGCCCGCCGCCTTCAATGGCTCGGCCCGGGTACTGCTTGGAACGAAGGTGGCCGGGTCGGTTCCGATCGTGAACGGCGCGGTGACGACATCATCCGGGTCACCTGACGCCCCAGCGCGGTCGGCGGCGACCCTCGTCACGGCCTCGATCGCGGCCGCCACCACCCCGGTCGACGTCGTGAGCGGCGAAATCATCGAGCGGTTCCCGAACGGGGACGTTGCGGCCGTCCTCCAGGTGCTCGACGCGACCCAGAACGTGGTCGCCACGACGCCAGGTCCAACGTTGCGCCTCAACAACGGCACGGCCGCCGTCGTCACCGGAGTGACCCTCCGCGGCACGACCGCCGTCCGCGATGGACGGACCTACGCCTCCGGTGCCGAGTTCACCATCGGGTCGGCCAACTACGGCCAGGGCGACATCTCCGCCCTTTCCGCTGGCGAAATCGAGCGGGTCGAGGTGCTCACGGGCCCGGCCCAGAAGGTCATCTTCGGCGGCAACGCGGTGGCCGGCGTCATCAACGTGATCCTCCGGAACGACGAGGATCCCGCCAACGGCGGCACCCGGAACGCCGGCGAGGGGGCGTTCCGACTGCTCCGAGCCAACGCGACGATCGGATCGGTGACCGGACCGGTCGATATTCTCAACAACGACCCAATCGCCGGGGTCAATTTGCCGACGGCGGGATGGAACCTCGATGCCCTGGCACCGCGGGTGCCGTTCGACAAGGCGACCCTTCAACTCGGATCAGCGACGGCCTGGATCAACCAGAACGACCTCCTGGTCGATCGGCTGGCGGATGCGGGTCTGACCTGGACCGGCACCAGTCCGACCGTGATCGACGAAGGCGCCGGTGGGGTCGATTGCCTGATCCACTACAGCACCAACGGCGGCTCCACCTACCTCACCACGCCGATCCTCAAGGGCGGCGACATCGGTTTCGAAACCCCGAGCCCCACGCTTCGCCTCCGGCTCCAGTGCACCGATGCCCTCGGCCAGATCCGACTGCAGCCGATCACCAACGGGATTACCACGACGTCCCAGTCGATCGGGACCGATTTCACCAATCCCACCGTGACGTTCCAGAACAGCCGTGGCCTCGAGGTGGGCCTCGGCGACTGGTCGGTCAACCCATCCGCCGGCACACCGCTCTTCTTTACCGGCGCGGATGCGGGCGGGAGCGGACTGCTCGCCACCGATCCGTATCGGGTCAAGGTGCTCCGCGGTTTCGAGGGGATCACGCCGGCTCAGGAGTGCTTCGGTGGTACCTTCATCACGGACATGTGCCGCGGACTGCCCCTCAGTCTCGATCGATATGTGCCCTCGTTCGGCACCGAGTCCGCCGAGTACCGCCTCAAGGTCGGGGTCAAGGACCGCGCCTTCAACTTCAGTGGCTACGAGGTCCGGCGAGTGATCCGCGATGTGACCGATCCGATCCCCTCCGGCCTCTCGCTCGACGCCACGCTCACCGCGGGGTTGCCGTTCAGCCTCGGTTGGACCTTTACCGACGACCTCGAGGTGGCCGGAACCGCCTACGGGATCCGATATCAGGGGGTCACGGCCGTTCCGGTTTTCGGATACCAGGCCCAGGGCACTCCGTTCGACGGGACCTGGAAGAAATCCGCCACCATCAGTCACAGCCTCAACTTCTCCGCGTCGCTCGAGCAGGTCAGCCTCGGTTCGAACGGGTTCTATTATCCGAATGGCGTCGAACGGAAGGCCGCCGGTCTCCTGTATGGCGGTGTCGACGTGGCCGGCAACGGAGGTTGGCTCTCGGCCGACATCGCGTCACGGATCAACTACGACTTCACCTCGTTCCGCGTCGGTGCCACTGGGCTCGACCGGATCGAGTTTACGGCACCGAGTGTGACACTGTGCTATGACCCGAGCGGAACCGCCAACTGTCTCGGTCATCCGCGTTCGGCGATGATCAATGTCGACGCGTACTACCCGACCGGTGGCGTGAGCCGGATCGAAGAGATGTATCTGGCCAAGGTCTCCGCGCTCGACGGCCAGGAGACCGCGCTCCTCTTCGATGACCCGATGACGACCACTCGGCAGACCTTTTCCGGGTTCTTCGTCGACCGGTATTCGTTCAACCTCAGTGGGAACCGATACCTCCCCGGCACCTACCAGCTCACGTATTTCGGCAAGGACGCTAGGGGCAACCTGCTCGAGGGCCGACGGATCCCCTACACGGTCATTCAAGCGCAGTTCTGATCCCCGGACCCCCCGGCTGGCCCGCGGCGGGCCCCGGGGGGTGTCGCGGGCTGGCCCGGCGGGTTACCATCGCAGCAGTCCTCACGCTGATCGGTCGCCATGTTCCGCCGCCTCCCGCTTGCCGCTTGCTTGACCGTGTCGCTCGTGTCCGTGCCGGCCGCCGCGCAGACGCCGCCGCCAGCGTTCGACATCGAAAAAGTCACCGCGCCCACCAAGCTCCTCGAGTTCACCGCCAGCCAGGGCACCTGGACCAGCGTGGACGTCAGTCCGGACGGCCAGTGGATCGCGTTCGACCTCCTCGGCCACCTCTATGAGATGCCGGCGGCCGGTGGCCGAGCCGTGGCACTGACCCGGGGCCGCTCGTACAACCAGTTCCCCCGTTACAGTCCCGATGGCCGGAAGCTGCTGTTCACCTCGGATCGCAGCGGGCGCGAAGAGCTGTGGGTCCTCCACCGCGGCACCGACTCGCTCCAGAAGGTGTCGTCGTTCGACTACCGCGCCTTTCAAGGCAGCTGGTCCCGGGACGGTCGCTTCATCTATCTGTCGAGCATGGATCTCGGGGCCCGGTTTGCCGGGCACCGGATCGACCTCCACGGATCCCGGACCCAGCTGGCCAGCGGCGGGGTCTTCGGAGCGATGACTCATTTTTCGGAGCATCCGACCAACGGCAAGGTCTACTTCTCTCAGCCGTCGGGTCCGATCTTCCAGTCCGGCTTTCAGATCAAGACCTACGACCTCACCACCGGGGAGGTCGCCGTCTACGTCACCCGTCCGGGTGGCGCGGCCGACCCGATCGTGTCCCCCGATGGCAAGTGGCTGGCCTACGTGCACCGGGCCAATCTCGAAACGGTGCTGGTTGTCCACGACCTGGCCACTCAGCGGGAGCGAGTCCTCCTCGCGCTCGATCGCGACCGGATGGAATCCGGCGCCGGTACCACTTTCGGGATCTATCCGAACATGGCCTGGACCCCGAACAGTCGCGAGTTGATCGTGGCGTTCGGCGGCTATCTCCACGCCGTCGATGTCACCACCGCCGCCGCGCGCCGGATCCCCTTCGAGGCGCCCGTCCGTCGCGAATTGGCGGAGACGATCCGCTTCCCGCTGGAGGTGCCGGTGGAAGGCAAGGCCCGAACCCGGTCGCACCGGTGGGGCCAGCGGACCGATCAGGGCGTCCTTTTCGAGGCTCTGGGCGACCTCCATCTCAAGACCGCTGATAGAACGGTCAACCTGACCCGAAGCCGTGCCTTCGAGACCAGTCCCACCTACGATCCGCGAACCCGGACGGTCTACTATGCCGCCTGGACCGACGACAGCCTCGGTGCCGTCTGGAGTCTGCCGCTCGGCACCCCGGCCCGTCCCGCCGTCCGCGTGTCCCGAGTCCCGGCGCAGTATGGGTCGCTGACGCTGTCGCCCGATGGCCGAACGCTGGCCTACCTCCGCGGTGGCGACGAACTCAACCGGGGCGCCTCGCTCGAGGACCTGACGGCCTTCGATCTCGTCCTCGTCGGTCCCGACCGGATCGAGCGGAAAGTCACGGATGTCACCTGGCAGCCCGACTATCCGCTCGCGTCGCGCCGCCCGCCCGCGCTGTCGTTCTCCGCCGACGGCGGAACCATTTACTTCAACGAGCTGGTCCGCGACAGCCTGTTCCTCCGCTCGATCCGCACCGACGGGAGGGACGAGCGGACCCTCTACGTTTTCCCGCACGCGGTCCGGGCCGTCTTGTCTCCGGACGGACGGTGGATTGCCTATCGGGAGTATCTCCGGAGTTACGTGGCGCCGGCGTCGTTTGCCGGCAAGCCGGTCACGCTGAGCGGGTTCGACAAGATTGGAACCAGCTTTCGGGTCGATCAGGAGGACGGGGAGTTCCTCGAGTGGACGGCGGACGGGCAGGGACTGGTCTGGACTCGCGGGATCAACCTCCA
>CADEGB010000160.1 GCA_902826755.1 uncultured Gemmatimonadota bacterium | reverse complement strand
GGGGTTACATTATTGACGTTCGGGCATGAACCGGGCGTGGGGGGAAGGTGCTGGATTGACCGGTCACCCACCCACTAGCCCGAGCCCTGAAACGATGGACAACGAGATGCGGATCAATAACTTGTGGCAGGTTCGTCGCAACTTGAAACCATCGGTGAAACACCCCCGTACTAGCCGATGTTCGAGCGACCAAGCACTGAAAGGAACGATCGTGATGAGGCCGTGGGTCACTGCCGTCGTGTTGACGTTTCTGGGAGTCGCCGCCGTCGCGGCGCAGCAGCCCGCGCCGCGGCCGGCTCCCACCGCCACCTTGAGCCTGGCGCAGGCCCTCGATCAGGCCCAACGGAGCAGCCCGACCTACCGGCAAACGTTGAATGACGCCGGCGCGGCGCGCTGGGGGGTTCGGAACGCCTACGCGGGCGCGATCCTGCCGCAGTTGTCAGTCGGCGGCAGTCTCTCGTACACCGGCTCCGGCTCGGCCACGTTCGGTGGCTCGCTCTTCAATCAGTCGTCGCCGTCGCTCTCCTCGGGCTACGGAGTCCAGCTCGACTGGACGCTGAACGGCAGCACGCTGTCGGCCCCGGGCCAGCAGCGAGCGGCCCAGAACGCCATCGGCGAAGACATCAACAACGCGTCCGTGGCGCTTCGGTACGAGGTCACCTTCCAGTACCTGTCGGCGCTTCAAGCCGCCGCGCAGGCCGACGTGGCCCGTCAACAGGTGACCCGCAACAGCGAGTTCCTCGGGCTTGCCGAAGCTCGGTTCCAGGTCGGTCAGGCAACGATCCTCGACGTCAAGCAGGCCCAGGTCCAGAAGGGGCAAGCGGACGTGTCGCTCCTCCGCGCCGAGCAGACCGAGACCGAAGCCCGGCTCGAGCTGTTCCGGCGGATGGGCATCGCGGCGCCCACCGATTTTCGCACGGTAGCCTTCAGCGATTCGTTCCCGGTGACGGCCCCGACCTGGGAACTCGAGCAGCTCATGGTGGTGGCCACCGAGCAGAATCCGACCCTGCGGGCAGCCCGGGCACGGGAATCCTCGGCCAACTACGCCCTTCGGGCTCAACGGTCCCGGTACCTGCCCTCGCTCAGCTTCTCCGCCGGGTGGAACGGATTTACCCAGGAGTTCACCAACAGCGACGTCCTGATCGGGCGGGCCCTGTCGAGCGCGCAGGACGGTAACACCAACTGCGAGTTCCAGAACAACCTGATTCGGAGTCTTCCGGGCGGCGGGATCGGGGGCCAGAGCGGCAACGGGGTCATTCCGGACTGCAAGGCCTTCTCGGGTCTCGACGCCACGGGGTCGGGGCTCCAGCCCACCCTGCGCGACCAGATCGTCAAACAGAACAACGTGTTCCCATTCAGCTTCACCAGCCAGCCGTTCCGCGCGCAGATGCAGATCTCGCTCCCGATCTTCGACGCGTTCGGGCGCGATCTGTCGGTGGCGCAGGCGCGGGCCCAGCGCGATGACCTCCGCGAATCGGTCCGCGCCCGCCAACTCCAGGTCCGGACCGACGTCCAGGGACGGCTGCTGGCGGTGGAGACGGCGCACCGCGCCATCGCGGTCCAGGTGGCCAACCGCGACGCGGCGCGCGATCAGCTCCAGCTGGCGCAGGACCGTTATCGGCTCGGCAGCGGCAGTGCGCTCGACGTCACTGACGCGCAGAACAACGTCCAGCGGGCCGAAGGCGACTACGTCAACGCGGTTTACGATTACCACAAGGCCATCGCGGCGCTCGAGCTCGCGGTCGGCCGCTCACTCCGATAGGGGAGTCGAGGGATGTCGAAGCGCACGAAGTGGGGTTTAGCGGTGGTGCTGGTGGTCGGCCTGGGCTCGGCGATCTTCGCGCTCACCGGGGCCAACAAGGACAAGGGCACCGAGGTCCGCCTCGAAGCCGTCAGCCAACGCGATCTCGTCTCGGCGGTGACCGCCAGCGGCAAGATCGAAGCCGATGCGCAGGTCGACATCTCGGCCGACATCACCGGCCGGATCGTCCAGCTCGGGGTCAAAGAGGGCGATGTGGTCAAGAAGGGCCAGTTCCTGGTCCAGATCGACCCGGCCCAGTACGAGTCGGCAGTCAAGCGGCTCGAAGGCCTGCTGGCGTCCAGTCAGGCCTCCCTGGTGCAGGCCCAGACCAACCGAGACCAGAGCAAGCGCCAGCTGGACCGCTGGGTCGAGATGCGGAAGATCAACGCCGCGCTCGTGTCGTCCGAGCAGGTCGAACAGGCCCAACAGCAGTATGACGTCGCCGTCGCGTCGTACAACGCGGCGGCCGCCAACGTCGACCAGGCCCGGGGCTCCCTGTCCGAAGCGCGCGACCAGCTCTCCAAGACCCGGATCATGTCGCCGATCAACGGCCGGGTCGTCCGACTCCCGGTGGAAGTCGGCGAAGTGGCGGTGCCCGGCACCTTTTCCCGGGAAACCGGTCGCCTGATGACGATCGCTGACCTCGGCACCATCCTGGCCAAGGTCAAGGTCGACGAGACCGACGTGGTCCGGGTCCATCTCGCCGACTCGGTCGAAGTCACCATCGACGCCTTCACCGACAGCACCTTCACCGGTCGGGTCACCAAGATCTCCAACAGCGCCACGGTCGCCGCCAGCAACACCGGCTCCGGCGACCGGGCCGTCGACTTCGACGTGGAAGTCACCCTGGACAATCCGCCCGCGGGGATCCGTCCCGACCTGTCGGCCACCGCCCGGATCGTCACCGACACCCGATCGAAGGCCCTCGCGATTCCGATCATCGCGCTCACCGTCCGGCAGCACGAAGAGTTGCCGAACGAACTCAAGGAGGGCGAGGCGGCGCCGGCGTCGAAGGCCTCCTCGATCCGGGATAAGGACCGGGAAGGGGTCTTCGTGGTTCAGAACGGGGTCGCCACCTTCCGCGCGGTCAAGGTCGGCATCGCGGGCGACGAGTACTTCGAGGTGGTCGACGGACTCAAGCAGGGCGATTCGCTCGTGGCGGGACCCTATCAGGCGGTCCGCGACATGAAGGACTCGACTCGGGTCAAGCCCATCAAGGACGAGAAGGGCGGCAAGAAGCCGTGACGGACGTCGTGATCCAGATCGTCAACCTGACCCGCGAATATCTGATGGGCGCGGAGCGGGTCCAGGCGCTCCGAGGCGTGTCGCTCGAGATCCGCCGCAACGAGTACGTGGCGATCATGGGCCCGTCCGGCTCCGGCAAGTCGACGATGATGAATCTGCTCGGCTGCCTCGACACGCCGTCCACCGGCGAGTACTGGCTCAACGGGCAGGAGGTGTCTCGAATGCCCGACGACGCGCTGGCCCGGGTCCGGAACAAGGAAATCGGCTTCGTGTTCCAGACCTTCAACCTGCTGCCCCGAGCCTCGGCGCTCCAGAACGTGGAACTCCCCTTGGTGTACGCCGGGACCAGCGCCCGGGAGCGGCGGGACCGGTCCCGGCATGCCCTCGAGCGAGTCGGCCTCGGCAACCGGATGGACCATCGGCCCAACGAACTGTCCGGCGGGCAGCGGCAACGGGTGGCGATTGCGCGCGCGCTGGTCAACGAGCCCTCGATCCTGCTTGCCGACGAACCTACCGGCAACCTCGACAGCGCCACCAGCGCCGACGTGATGCGGGTCTTCGACCTGCTCCACCGCCAGGGCCAGACCATCGTGGTGGTGACCCATGAGGCCGACATCGCCGCGCACGCCGAGCGGGTCGTCACCCTCCGGGACGGTCGGATCGCCAGCGACGCCCGGCAAGAGAAGGTCCAGGCGGCCTGACCATGCCGTTCGTCGAGGCCGTCCGGATGGCGCTCACCACGCTGTGGACTCAGAAGCTCAAGAGCTTCTTCAGTCTCCTCGGCGTGCTGATCGGGGTCACCTTCCTGATCGCGGTGGTGTCGATTGTCCAGGGCATGAACGTGTACATGGAGAACGAGTTCGCCAACCGGCTGGTCGGCCTCAACACGTTCCAGGTCCGCCGGATGCCCAACTTCAACATGGGCAACATCACCGACGAGATGTGGCGGGAATGGCTCCGGCGGCCCCGGATCAACTACGGCGACGCCTCCTTCATCCAGGCCAAGCTCGAGACCCCGGCCATTTTTTCCCGCAGCTGCGACGACCGCACCCAGATCGTCGCCAACGGCAAGAGTGCCAAGGACATCCGGATCGAAGTGGTCGATCCCGGCTACTTCACCATCAAGAACTACGACTTCAGCGCGGGCCGTCCCTTCACGGCGCAGGAGGCCCGGGCCGGGCTCCCGGTGGCGGTGATCGGTAACGACGTCGCCGAGAAGATGTTCCCCGGGATCGATCCGATCGGGAAGTCCATCGCGATCGGGGGCCTCCCCTACCGCGTCCTCGGTGTCACCACCAAACAGGGGACCCTGTTCGGCATGTCGCTCGACGCGTTCATCCTGGCGCCGTTCGACTCGCCCCTCAAGCGGATCGCCTGCCGCCTCGGGTACATGGACGAGTTCCACGTCCAAACCCCGTCGGTCAATCAGATGAACCAGGCGGTCGGGGAAACCGAAGGCCTGATGCGGATCCGGCGACAGCTCCGCCCCGCTCAAGACAACAATTTCGCCATCCAGACAGCCGAAGGCGCGCTCTCGGGATGGAAGAAGATCTCGGGCGTCCTCTTTGCCGCGCTCCCCGGTCTGGTGGCGATCTCCCTCGTGGTGGGCGGGATCGTGATCATGAACATCATGCTGATGGCCGTGAGCGAGCGGACCCGCGAGATCGGCATCCGGAAGGCCCTCGGGGCCAAGCGCCGGGACATCCTGGCGCAGTTCGTGATCGAGTCGGCCACCATTTCGACCGTCGGCGCCGCGATCGGTATCGTCCTCGGCATCGGCCTGGCCTTCGTCGTCAAGGCCACGACACCGCTGCCAGCGGCCGTGGCGCCTTGGTCGATCGGGGTCGGCGTGTTTCTCGGGATCTTCGTCGGAATGGTTGCGGGGGTCTACCCCGCCAGCCGGGCCTCCAAGCTCGACCCGATCACCGCGTTGAGAGCCGAATGACCGACGCCACCGCGTCCTCCTCGTGGCGGCCGGTCGGCCCGCAGCCGACGCGGCGTCTGAGTCGCATCAGCCTGCTCGACCCCTCCCGAATCATCGAAGGGGTCGGCATTGCCCTCGAGTCGATCCGGGTGGCCAAGGCCCGGGCCGCGCTGACCATCCTCGGAGTGGCCATCGGGGTCATGGTGGTGATCGCGATGGCGTCGATGATCACCGGTATCAATCGCGCCGTGAGTGGCATGCTGGAACAGGCCGGTCCCCGGACGTTCATGTTGTTCCGGGCGTTCCGCGCCGGGGTCAACATCGACGATGGCTCGGAGCAACCGTGGGATCGGAACCCGCACCTGACGGCGGCCGAAGCCCAGCGGATCCGACGAATCCCCGGGATCGAAGAGGTGGCTTGGCGCGAGGAAGCCGGCGGCCCGGTCAGCGCGGGAAGCCAGTCGCTCGGATCGGCGTGGCTGGTCGGCGCCACCCCGAACCTGATCAAGGCGGCGGGCGGCAATCTGATTTCCGGTCGGAACTTCACCGACATTGAAGCGGCCGCCGGCGCCTATGTGGCCATCGTCAACGACAAGCTGGCCGAGCGGCTCTATCCCGGTCTCGATCCGCTTGGCCGGATCGTCAAGATCTACGGGATCCCGTTCACGGTCGTCGGCCTCTACGCCGACGCCGCCAGTCTCTTCAGCGACGGCGACTCCAACCCGATCGCCGTGATGCCGCATGCCACCTTCAGCAAGGTGGTCGAGTACGACCGGGGCGGCATGATCATCATGATCAAGCCGTCGGACTCGATCTCGGTGGCCGACGCGCAGGACCGGGTCATCACCACCATGCGGGTGATGCGCGGCCTCAAGCCGAGCCAGGAGAACAACTTCGCGGTCGTGACACAAGACAAGATGCTCGACGTCTTCAACAAGGTCACCGGTGGGTTCTTTCTGGTGATGCTGGCCCTGTCGAGCGTTGGCCTCCTGGTTGGCGGCGTCGGCGTGGTGGCGATCATGATGATCTCGGTGACCGAACGGACCCGGGAAATCGGGGTCCGCAAGGCCCTCGGCGCCACCCGCCGCGAGATCATGTTCCAGTTCCTGGTCGAGGCCGCCACCCTGACGCTGCTCGGCGGTGCCATTGGCATGGCCATGGGCGGGGCCATTGCCTGGGCGGTCAACCGGTTCAGCCCGATTCCCGCCGCCGTCCCGCTCTGGTCCGTCGTGGCCGCCTTGGTGGCGAGCGTAGTCACTGGCATCTTCTTCGGCCTCTACCCCGCCAGCAAGGCCGCCCGGCTCGATCCCGTCGAGGCCCTCCGCTACGAGTAGGCCCCGGCCCTTCCAACACCGGGAGCCAGCCCCGATATTGCGGGCCTCCCGAACGGAGCGTCCCGTGGTCCCGAGCGCGCTCGCCGCCGTCCTCGTCGCGCTGATCGTCCCGGTCGCGGCCGCCCAGCAACCAACCCGCCCCACCCTGGCCCCTCGCACGGCCGGCGGCGGCCAGATCGCCGACACCACGTTCGAGCCCACCATCGACCGGCCCGCCTTCGGGACCGGCGCCGGGCCGCTCGTGCTCCTCGACGAGGCGCACCACAACTTTCACACCGTGGCCGGCCGGTACGCCCCGTTCGTCAAACTGCTTCGGCGCGACGGCTTTTCCGTCGAGGCGATTCGGACGCCGTTCACCGCGGCGTCGCTCCGCCCGGCCCGGATCCTCGTCATCGCCAACGCGCTGGCCGAACGGAACGCCGGGGACGACTGGTCGCTGCCGACTCCCTCGGCGTTCACACCTGACGAGATTGCCGCGGTGCGAGACTGGGTCCGCGGCGGCGGCTCCCTCCTGCTGATCGCCGATCACATGCCGTTTCCGGGCGCGGCCGCCGAACTGGGTCGAGCATTTGGTTTCGATTTCATCAACGGTTTCGCCACCGACCGATCCGCCCGAACCGATGAGTTCGGCTTCCGCCGGCAGGACGGCTCCCTGGGTGACCACCCGATCACCAGGGGTCGGGATCCCGGCGAGCGAGTCGATTCCGTCCGGTCGTTCACCGGGCAGGCGTTCAAGCTCCCCGACGGCGCGGCCGCCCTGCTGCATCTCGCCCCAGGTAGCCTCGTCCTCGTGCCGACCGTCGCGTGGGAGTTTTCCGATTCGACGCCCCGGGTTCCAGCCGACGGCATGGTTCAGGGGGCGGCGCTCGAGTTCGGGACGGGTCGGATCGCGGTGTTCGGCGAGGCGGCGATGTTCTCCGCCCAGGTGTCGGGCCAGGTCCGCCGTCCCATGGGGATGAACGCCCCGCGGGCCAACCAGAATCCGCGGTTCCTCCTCCACACGGTGCACTGGCTGGCCGGCCTCCTCCCGGCCCGCTGAGCCCGCCGCGGGATCGATGGGGGCGTTTGCCCCGCCCCCATCCGGGTGATATGCTGGACAGCCGCCGCCGGGCACCCCGGTGGGGGCCACCTCGAGGGCCATGCGGATGACCGAGCTCCCCGGCGGGCGCGAGCCCGGCGAAATCACCAACCTTCTGAAGGAAGCCGCCCTCGGCCGCCGCGAGGCGTTCGACAGCCTGCTTCCGTTGGTGTACGAGGAGCTCGCCAAAATCGCCCGGGCCAAACTACGGTTCGAGGCCGTGGGGCACACCCTCAACACCAACGCCCTCGTACACGAGGCGTACCTCAAGCTGGTCGACCAGACCCGCGCCGAGTGGCGGAGTCGGCACCAGTTCTTCGCCATCGCCTCGGAGGCGATGCGGCGGATCCTGATCGACTACGCCAAATGGCGGCGGGCCGGCAAACGCGGCGGCGGCGCCCTCCATGTGGCGCTCGAGCAGGCCGGCGACCTCCCCTCCGGCGACCTCTTTTCCGACGACCAGGCCACTGAACTCCTGGCTCTCGACGACGCCCTCGGTCGATTGGCGGAGTTCAATCCGCAGGGCGCCCGGGTGGTGCAGTACCGATTCTTCGGCGGCCTCTCGACCGCGGAGGTGGCCGATGTGCTCGGCTTGTCGGAGCGCACCGTCCGCCGGGCCTGGACCGTGGCCAAGGCGTGGCTCCGCCGCGAGCTCGACGCGGTCATTCCCTCGGGACCGAGTCGGTTTCTGTCGGAGCCGAGTTCGTGACCGCCCCGGGGCCTCGCGGCCCAATGGATGCCGCCCGCTGGGAGCGACTCGAGCAGATCTGTTTCGCCGCGCTCGACCACGAGCCACCCGCTCGGCCCGCATTCCTGGACCGCGCCTGCGAGGGCGACGAGGGCTTGGCGCGGGAGGCTCGTGAACTCCTGAACCAGCTCGAGCGCGACCCCGCGTTCCTCGAGCACCCGGTCGTCGACCTCACGAGCCTCGTCCCGGCCGCAGACGACGCCCGGATGCCCGAGGCGATCGGCCCCTACCGGTTGATCCGTCGGCTCGGCCGCGGTGGCATGGGCGACGTCTTTCTTGCCGTCCGGGCAGCCGAAGACATCGAACAGCGAGTGGCCCTCAAACTGATCCGTCGGGGTATGGACACCGACGAAGTCCTCGGCCGCTTCCGGCTCGAACGCCGGATCCTCGCCAGTCTCCACCACGCCAACATCGCTCCGCTGCTCGATGCCGCCGCCGCCGACGACGGCCGGCCCTACTTCGTGATGGAGTACGTCGAGGGCCTGCCCCTCACCGACTACTGCGATCGGCACCGGCTCGGCATTCCCGAGCGCCTCGCCCTCTTCCAGACCATCTGCGGCGCGGTGCAGCACGCCCATCAGAATCTCGTAGTCCACCGGGACCTCAAGCCATCGAACATCCTCGTCACGGCCGACGGGATCCCGAAACTGCTCGACTTCGGGATCGGCAAGGTGCTCGCTCCGACCGAGGCGCTCAGCCCCGGCGTCGAGACCCGCACCGACATCCGGCTCCTCACCCCCGAGTATGCCGCGCCGGAACAGGTGGCCGGTGGACCCGTGACCACCGCCACCGACGTGTACGGGCTTGGTCTCCTGCTCTATCACCTCCTCGCCGGTCGCCACCCCTATCTGTCCGGCGGCGAATCGATAGAGGAGATCGAGCGCGCCGTGCGAGAGGCGGAACCGGAGCGCCCATCGACCGCCGTGACGCGCGCGCCACCTCCCGGCAAGCCGGGGGCGGGAACGGCCCAGGTCATCGGCGAGCGGCGGGGCACCGACCCGACTCGCCTCCGGCGGCTGTTGAGCGGGGATCTCGACACCATCGTGCTGAAGGCGCTCCGGAAAGAGCCCGATCGCCGATACCCGTCCGTCGCGGCGTTGGCCGATGACGTCGCCCGCCACCTGACGGGTCGGCCGGTTGCGGCTCGGCCCGACACGCTCGGATACCGGGCCCGCACCTTCGTCCGACGGAACGCGGCGGCCGTGGCCATCACCACGATCGCCTTCCTCGCCCTCGGCGCCACCACGGTCGTGACGCTGGTGCAGTCGGCCCGGGTGGCCCGCGAGTCCGCGCGGGCCATCAGCGAGCGCGACAAAGCCGTCGAGGTCCGCGGTTTCCTGATGGAGATGTTCGGCGCCACTGGCGCCAACCAAGCGGTCGGCGACACCGTCACCGCCCGACGGCTCC
>CADEGB010000159.1:8110-9583 GCA_902826755.1 uncultured Gemmatimonadota bacterium | reverse complement strand
CCTCCCGTCATGACTCTTCGAACCCTGATTCCGTTTCTGGCGATTGCCTTCGGCCTCACCTGGGGCATTGCCGCGGCGTTGATTTTCTACGCGGCGCCCCTCGAAGCGATCTTCGGGAAGCTCACCGGCACCAATCCGCTGTTCATCCTGGCGGTCTATTCGCCTGCCTTCGCCGCCGTGTTCCTGGTCTGGCGGCACCATGGCACCAAAGGGTTGGCCAGCTTCTTTTCCCGCCTGACGCTCTGGCGGATGCCGGCGGCCTGGTGGGTGTTCCTGATCGTGGGCATCCCCGCGATGTTCTATGTCGGGTCGGCGATCAAAGGCAATCTCTCGGATCCGTTCCCGTTCACCCCGTGGTACCGGGTGCTACCGGCGGCTGCGGCCGCCCTGTTCATCGGGCCCATCGAGGAGTTCGGTTGGCGGGGCCTGGCCCTGCCGATCCTTCAGCGGAAGCTGGCGCCTTTCTGGGCCGGCCTCGTCCTGGGTCTCATCTGGGCGGTTTGGCACATCCCCGCGTTCCTCCTCAGTGGAAGTCCGCAGAGTTCCTGGTCGTTCCCAGCTTTCTTCGTGGCCGTGGTGGCGATGTCGGTGGTGATGACGCCGATGTTCAACGCGGCGCGCGGAAGCCTGCTGGTGGCAGCCGTGTTCCACTTCCAGGCCAATGGCCCCGCGTGGCCGGATGCTCAGCCGTGGGACACGCCGGTGGCGGTAGTGGTGGCGGTGGTGGTGGTTTGGCTCAACCGTCGGACGATGTTCCGCCAGGGGGACGCGCCGACCGCGGTCGTTTGAGCGGCGGGGCGGTGCCTCCGACGGCCGCCGCGATCAACACCACCTGACGGGCCGCGTCGAGTAGACTCGGGATGTCGGCCCATTCGGCGGCGGTGCCTCGATCGCCGCCGCGCCCGCCGTGAAGCCCGATGGCGGGGGTCCCACCGCCGATGGCCACCCGCATGTTGCAGCAGCCCTGGTCGGACACGGTCGGCTCGTACCCCTGCCGTCGGGCTCCCGCGATCGCCACCCGGGTCAGGAGCGAATTCCGGGCGCCGGGGATCTGGCCGCCGAGCGACTGGAACTCGGGAGCCATGGCAAGGGAAATCCCGGTCTCCGCCCCGACTCGATCCAGGATGGTCCCGATTTCTCGGCCGATGTCCTCGACGATGATCCGATCCGCCGAGCGGACGTCGAGAGAGAACCACCCGGTGGCCGGTTTGTGATTGAAGACCGCACCGCTCTGGATGATTCCGATGTTGATGAACGTGTCCCGATCGCGGTGGCGGACGGGGTGCGGCAGCGAGAAGACCCGATCTACCGCCCGGGCCAGGGCCTGGTTCACGTTGGGGAGCGCGCCTTCGGCCGTGTGTCCCTCGGGACCGCGCGCCTCGACCTTCCACCAGGAAACGGCGCCGCCGGCGCCGTCGTAGACTTCCCGACCGTCGCCCATGACCTCGACGAAGGCAACGGCGCGGTCCCGGA
>CADEGB010000159.1:0-8100 GCA_902826755.1 uncultured Gemmatimonadota bacterium | reverse complement strand
CCTCCATGCCCCGGAGGCCGGTTTCCTCCTGAGCCACCGCAGCGAAGACCAGATCGTGCTCCGGCCGGATCCCCGCCACCACCAGCGCTTCGGCGGCCGCCAGCATGGCGGCAACGGTGGACTGGAGTTCGACGGCGGGGCCGACCAAGCGGTTGCCTTGCCGGCGCGGGCGGGTGGTCTTCTGGAACGACTCGATGACGGGGAGGTCGTCGAGCATGGTGACGAAGACCAGGGCCCGTCCGGAGGTGCCCGGGATGGTGCCGGTGACGTTGGGGACGGAGTCGATGGCGACGTGCCGAAGCCCGGCCCGACGCATCAGGTCGGCGACGGCGGCGGCTCGCCGGTGTTCGCGGCCCGAGGGCGACGGGATCGAGGCCAGGCGGATCAGGTTGGCGACGGCCCGCGGCTCGGCGGCCGCGACGTGGCCAAGGGCCCGGGCCACGTCCGGTCGGGCGACGACGGTGCGGAGCGGGTCGTCCGGGGGATCCTGCGGGGTGGCGCCGTGACGGGAGAGCAGGAGGGACGCGGCGCCGATCAGCGCGCGGGCAATCGCGATCATGGAGAACACTACACCGCGGGCGCGCGCGGGAACAACCCTTGGTGGATCGTCTCCTCGCGCGAGTCGGCCCACGCCGGTACATTCGGCCATGCCAATTGTCATCTGGATTCTCATCGCCCTCGCCGGTGCCGCCGGATGGGGGGTGCTGGCTCTCCACCGGGGCGAAACCGTCAGCGCCGCGTGGTTGATCCTGGCCGCGGTCGGCACCTACCTGGTCGCGTATCGATTCTATGCGCGGTTCCTCGGCACCAAGGTGTTCGGCCTCGACCCTCGTCGGGCCACGCCGGCGGAGCGGCTCAACAACGGCCGGGACTTCATTCCGACGGGCCGCTTCGTGCTGTTTGGCCACCACTTCGCGGCGATCGCCGGGGCGGGCCCGCTGATCGGCCCCGTGCTCGCGGCCCAGTTCGGCTATCTGCCGGGCGTCCTCTGGATCGTCTTCGGCGTGGTGCTCGGCGGCGCGGTCCAGGATTTCATCATCCTCTATGGCTCGATGCGGCGGGATGGGCGGTCGCTGGGACAGATGGCCAAGGAGGAGATCGGGCCGACCACCGGGGTGATCGCGATGGTGGCCATCCTCGCGATCATGGTCATCCTGTTGGCGGTGCTGGCGCTGGTGATCGTCAACGCGCTGCGCGACAGCCCGTGGGGCGTCTTCACGCTGCTCTGCACGATCCCGATCGCGTTGCTGATGGGATTCTGGACCAAGATGTGGCGCCCGGGCAAGGTCACCGAGGCGACCCTCGTGGGGCTGGCGCTGCTGATCGCGGCCCTGATCGGCGGCCGCTACGTGGCGGAGTCGGCCACGTGGGCGCCCTACTTCCGGCACGGGGGCGTGGCGATCGCCTGGGGGATCATCGTCTACGGCTTTGCGGCCAGCGTCCTCCCGGTCTGGATGCTGCTCCTTCCGCGCGACTACCTCAGCACCTTCATGAAGGTCGGCACGGTGGTCCTGCTTGCGATCGGCATCATTCTGGTGATGCCGCCGCTGCGGATGCCCGCGGTGACTGGTTTCATCGCTGGCACCGGGCCGGTCTTTGCCGGTAAGCTGTTCCCCTTCGCGTTCATCACGATCGCCTGCGGGGCGATCTCCGGTTTCCACGCCCTCGTCTCGTCGGGTACGACGCCGAAGATGATCCGGTCCGAGGCCGACGCCCGGCTGATCGGCTACGGCGGCATGCTGATGGAGTCGTTCGTGGCGGTAATGGCCCTCTGCGCCGCCACCGCGCTCGACCCCGGCCTCTATTTCTCGATCAACGCCCCGTTGTCGGCCCTGGGCGGGAACGTCAATGCCGCGGTGGAGGCGATTCGGGAGTGGGGGTTCGTGGTCACCGCGGAACAGATCGAAGCGATGGCCCGGTCGGTGGAAGAAGGGAGTCTGCTCGGACGGACCGGCGGGGCCACCTCGCTCGCGGTCGGGATGGCCCAGATCTTCAGCGGCGCGTTCGGACCCGGCCTGATCGCGCTCTGGTATCACTTCGCCATCATGTTCGAGGCGATGTTCATCCTCACCACGCTCGACGCGGGGTCCCGGGTGGGTCGGTTCATGGTCCAGGAACTCGGCGCCTACGTCTGGAAGCCGATGGGACGGACGTCGTGGTATCCGTCGATCATCATCGCGTCCGCGTTGGTGGTGGCGGCCTGGGGGTATTTCCTGATCCAGGGCGTGATGGACCCCCTCGGGGGGATCAACTCGCTCTGGCCGCTGTTCGGGATCAGCAACCAGCTCCTGGCGGCGGTGGCACTCTCGGTCGGCACCACGATCCTCATCAAGACCGGGAAAGCCCGCTACGCCTGGGTGACCCTCGGCCCGCTGGTCTGGCTGCTGGCCGTCACCCTCACCGCCGGGTTCCAGAAGATCTTCGCGGCCGATCCCCGACTCGGCTTCCTCTCGCATGCCAAGGCCACGGCGGCCCAGGTGGCGAGCGGGGCGTTGGACGCAAGCAAGGGCGCCCGGCTGATCTTCAACGATCGACTCGACGCGGTCGTCGCCGGGCTGTTCATCCTCATCACCGTGGCCCTGGTGATCGCGTCGGCGCGGGAGTGGGTCGCGGTCCTGACTGGCCGGAAGCCGGCCGTGTCCGGGGAAACCCCGTTCGTCCAGACCAACTATGCCGTGACGCCCGACTGAGCGGGCGTCGGTTCAGCCATCAAGACCAACCCTAGCGAGAGTGCCATGTTCCGTACGCTCCAAGCATCCGCCGCCATCCTGGTCACGGCCGCCACGCTCGCCGCGCCGGCCGCGGCCCAGACCGATCCCCTTCGGGGCCTCGACGCCTACATCGACCAGGCGCCTCAGGCGTGGGGGGTCGCCGGACTGGCTGTCGCCATCGTCAGGGGCGATTCGGTGATCTATGCCAAGGGATTCGGGCTGCGCGATGCGAGCAAGGCCGATCGGGTGACCGAGCGGACCCTGTTCGCGATCGGCTCGAACTCGAAGTCGTTCACGGTCGTCGCGCTCGGGATGCTGCAGGACGAGGGCAAGCTCAACCTCGATGACCGGATGATGACGTACTTGCCGGAGTTTGCGGTGTCCGATCCGTACATCACTCGCGAACTCACACTTCGGGATCTCGTCACCCACCGCAGCGGCTTCTTCCGGGGCGACGCGGTCTGGATGGGGAGCGGCTTCAGCCGGGAGGAGATTCTCCGCCGGACGCTCCAGCAGCCGGCCGCCACCAGCTTCCGGTCGACCTTCGGCTACAACAACATCATGTTTCTCGCGGCGGGTCAGATCGCGGGGAAAGTGGCCGGAACGACGTGGGACGGATTCGTCAAACAGCGGATCTTCGCACCCCTCGGGATGACGAGCAGCAATACCAGCACCAACGACCTGGCGGGCCAGTCGGACGTGGCCCGGCCGCACGCGCTGATCGACGGCAAGCCGGTCCCGATCTCGTACCGGAACATCGACAATGTCGGGCCGGCCGGCTCGATCAACTCGAGCGTCCTCGACATGGCGCAGTATCTCCGGTTCCACCTCCGCGACGGTCGCTACCGGGGCACCCAGCTGCTCAGCAAGCGGTTCCAGGATCAGATGGAGACGGCGCAGTCGATCTCGAGTCCGGGTCGGGACACCCTCTTGCCGATGGTACACTTCGACACCTACGGCCTCGGCTTGTGGCTCCGCGACTACTACGGGAAGTTGCTGGTTTCGCATGGTGGCGGGATCGACGGCATGCTGTCGCAGATGGCGTGGCTTCCGGAGGCGGACGTGGGGGTGGTGGTCCTGACCAACACGGATGGACAGAATCTCCAGAACGCCCTGCCGTTCAAGATCCTCGACCGGTTCATCGGGGCCCCGGAGCGGGACTGGAGCGCGCTGTACCTGGCCCAGGCCCAGGGTCAGCGGCGCCGGTCCGACTCGGTCCGCGCCACTCTGGTGTCGCAGCGGCTCAGCGGAACCAGGCCGTCCCTGGCGCTCGATCGGTATCTTGGCGCCTACGACAACGCCTTCTACGGCGAACTGCGGATCGAACGGGAGGGGGAGGAGCTGGTGCTCCGGCGGAGCCGGGAACAGTGGGGCAAGCTCTCCCACTGGCATCTCGACACGTACGGGGTGACCTGGAACGTGAACCGGACTCCGGATATCAACACGTTCGCCGTCTTCCGGCTCGATCCGAACGCCCGGGTCATCGGGTTGGAGATGCGGGGGCCTCCGTTCGCGACGCCGTACGCCGACGCGGTGGTGTTCACCCGGAAGCCGGACGCCCGGTAGGGCACTCGGTCCGGTAGGCGGGGCTGACGTGCTCGCCGTTCGGCCGGTCGATTAGCTTTCGGAGGTACCGAACAAGGGATTGTCACCGGCAATGCTGATCGTCACCGCGCACCAGCGAACGGCCATGTGGTCGCCGCTGTTGCGGCAGCGAGTCATCTCGCGGATCAGGGACGGGTACCCACAGGACGCCGAGATCCTCGGCGCCACGCAGATCGGGCAGGTGGTGGATCTCGGCATTGCCCGCGCGGCCGAGCACGGGTTCGTCCAGGGCGACGAGGTGGAGAAGTACGTCGACCTGATGTTCCTGTTCGGGAGCTACTTCGACGAGGACCCGCTCCAGCCGTGGGCGGCGCACATTCTGAACGACCCGGCCCTGACCAGTCCGTGGATCCGGATCACCAACCTGGAGGGGACCGCCGCCCGCCAGCTGCTCGCCATGGCGGGGCCGGAGGGTGAGCACTATCGGGCGGCCCTGGTTCGGGTCCGCCTGCTCCCGTACGACGAGCTGGTGCGGGCCCGGTCGGGGGATCCCTCGGTGGATCTCCAGCGGCTGCTGTACCAGCTCTATCCCGAGCAATACCGGCTCCTGAGCCGAACCGGGCTGGCGGCGTTGGAATCCCGGGCCGAGGTGGTGGCAGCTCAGTATGGGATGGCCTCCCGGGAGGGCCGGACCGTCCTCGCTGCCCTGATGTTCCTGGTGGGGAGCCACGTGGACCGGGATCCGCTCCATCCGTGGGCCGCCGCCGTCCTGGCGGAGCCGCTCGAGCCCGGGGCCAAGGTCCGGGCCCTGCACGAGGCTGCCATGGCGCGGCTCGATCGCTATCGGCTGGTCAATCGACCCGGGAGCAACCGGCCATGAGATGTATGAGCGGCCGGGTAGCCCGCCGGGCGCCCCAGGCGGATGCCACTGGAGAAAAGGTCCTCCCAGCGCCGGTTTCCGCCGACCCTCCGGAACTCGTCGAGGCGCCGCCGCCCCCGGATCCGGTGCCGATGCCGCCGCCGTACCACCATGAGACGAAGTCAGAGCGGGTGGCGCATGTGCTCGGTCCGCGTCGGCCGAAGGTCCACAAGGACGAACTCCCCTGCCAGCAGGACAAGGTCGAGGCCGATCTGGACCAGGTCCGGGACGTCTACCTCAAGTTCCAGTACGCCGACGGACCGCCGGCGGATCGCCCGGCGGGAACGGCCGCCGACGAAGCCCGGGCGCGGGACCTGGCGATTGCCGCCGTGATCTCGGCCCGGGCTCAGCTGGCCAACGGGCCGTTCAACAACCGGGGCGCGTTGCCGGCGTCGATCAGTTCCCGGTGCGCGCACGCCCGGACCGAGGACGCTCGGGGCGACTTCATCTTTCAGGACGGCCTCGGGGAACTGACCGAGGGCCGGCCGGGCGATCCCCTCCGCCTCTTCCGGGTGGGCGAAGACACGATGGACAACCTGCCGGGGCCGAGTCTGGTCCGTTCCCTGGCGTTGATGGCGGCGTCGACGATCAAGCTCCAGGGCGGGGTCTGCGAGAAGTTTTCTTCCCTGGTGCTCGGGATGCTGAGCACCGCCGCGCCGGCCGGGACGGTGGCGTGCAAGGTGGCCTGGAGCGGCGATCATCACTTCGTGGTGCTCCGGATCGGGACGTCGCAGTGGTGGGTGGCGGATCCGTGGCCCCACAACGCCTTCGTGTTGCCCTGGAGACTAAACTGCTTCAAGCGGTCCGACATCGTGGCGCACACCCAGATGGAGGTGGTGTCGCCAGTGGAGAAGGCGTACGGGGTCGTGTTCGACGAGGACCAGATCGAGCATTCGTATCAGGCGGCCGTGCGGACCCTCCGTTACACCCGGAACGATGCCGAGTTCGCCAAGAACTGGACCCAGCGACACAACCTGAAAACGCGGGTGATTCAGGCGGACGATCCGAACGATCCGCCGGACGACTACGACTTCAGTCAGCACGACGACGGCCACACCGTGATTCTCGCGGCCGCCGATACCCTGTGGGGATGACCGATGACGACGATCAAACAGGCCGATTTCATCCAGTCGATCGCCGACGCGTTGCAGCACATCTCGTACTATCACCCGCTCGATTACATCCACGCGCTCGCCGACGCGTACGAGAAGGAGCAGAGTCCGGCGGCCAAGGATGCCATCGCGCAGATCCTCACGAACTCCCGGATGTGCGCGGAGGGCCATCGTCCGATCTGCCAGGACACCGGGATCGTGGTGGTGTTCCTCAAGGTGGGCATGAACGTGCGGTGGGACGCCACGATGTCGGTCCAGGACATGGTTGATGAAGGCGTCCGCCGGGCCTACCTCCTCCCGGAGAATGTCCTCCGCGCCTCGATCGTCGCGGATCCGGCCTTTGGGCGGAAGAACACGCGCGACAACACCCCGGCCGTGGTCCACACCGAGATCGTGCCGGGCGACACGGTCGAGGTCAAGCTCGCCGCCAAGGGCGGCGGCTCCGAGAACAAGTCCAAGTTCGCCATGCTCAACCCGAGCGACTCGATCGTCGACTGGGTGCTCAAGACCGTCCCGCTGATGGGAGCCGGGTGGTGCCCCCCGGGCATGCTGGGGATCGGGATCGGCGGTTCGGCCGAGAAGGCGATGCTGATGGCCAAGGAGTCGCTGATGGAGCACATCGACATGGCGCAGCTCAAGGCGCGGGGACCCCGCAACAAGATCGAGGAACTCCGGATCGAGTTGTGCGACGGGGTCAACGCGCTCGGGATCGGCGCTCAGGGTCTGGGGGGCCTCTCGACCGTGCTGGACGTCAAGATCTTCGACTATCCGACCCACGCGGCCTCGAAGCCGATCGCGATGATCCCGAATTGCGCGGCCACCCGCCACGCCCATTTTTCGCTCGACGGGTCAGGCGTGGCGCGGCTACCCACGCCGAGTCTGGCGGACTGGCCGGCGGTGACCTGGCGTCCCGATGCGGCGGCCAAGCGGGTCGATCTCGATCGCCTTACGCCCGAGGTGGTCCGTTCCTGGAAGGCCGGCGACCGGCTGCTCCTGTCGGGCAAGCTCCTGACCGGTCGGGACGCGGCGCACAAGCGGATCGCCGATCTGTTCGCGGCGGGAAAGGGCCTTCCCGAGGGCGTCGACTTCACCAACCGGGTGATCTACTACGTCGGCCCGGTGGACCCGGTGCGGGATGAGGCGGTCGGGCCGGCCGGTCCCACCACCGCCACGCGGATGGACAAGTTCACCGAGATGATGCTGGACCGGACCGGCCTGATCGCGATGATCGGGAAGGCCGAGCGGGGCCCGACCGGTCTCGAGGCGATCCGCAAGCACCAGGCGGCGTATCTGATGGCGGTGGGCGGGGCCGCCTACCTGGTGTCGAAGGCGATCCGAGCGGCCCGGGTCGTGGCGTTCGAGGATCTCGGCATGGAAGCGATCTACGAGTTCGACGTGGCCGACATGCCGGTGACCGTCGCGGTGGACGCGGCGGGAGACAACGTGCACGAGACCGGGCCGCGGGAATGGCAGGAGCGGATCCGCCGGCTCCCGGTCCTCAGCTGACGTGGTTCCCGGAGCGGCGGGCCGGCCGCCCGCTATTGACGGGACAACCGGAATTGGCCATAGTTGATACTTCGGACCGCCTGGGTAGAGCGATCTCCCCGAAGGCAGGAATCCGAAGCCGGTGTCGCGCGCGACCGACAAAACAGCGCGTCAGCAAAGCAGAAAAACATTCAGACAGCAGGAGGCCGCATGTTTCACCGCATCGCCGCTCCATCCCCCACGCAGCACGTCATCTTTCGAACCGACGGCAAGCCTCTCCGCTTCAGCGGGGTCCTTCTTTGCTCCCGCACCATCCTCGACGCGGATA
>CADEGB010000158.1 GCA_902826755.1 uncultured Gemmatimonadota bacterium | reverse complement strand
ACCGTTTCGAACGCGGCCACGTCGTGCCAGCCGTTGACGTGCAGGGCGGGAACCCGGGGCCGATCTCCGTCACGGATGAAATCGATCGCCAGCCACCGAGGATCGGTCGGCCCCATCGTCATGAACGTATCGAAATCGGTCTCGGGCACGCCGGCGTTTCGGAGTACCGAGCCGCTCGGGAGGTACCACAGCCCGCCGGCGCTGTCCGAGCCGCGGATTCCTCCCGACACCGAGGGCAGCCCAAATCGCTCGGCCTCCGGTTTGGGATACGGGGTGTAGAAGTCGGCCAGCCGGATCCGCTCGTCCTGAGAGATCGAGGGGGGCAGCTTGGGCCGGTTCACGTGCCCGAAGTCGACGTACCAGCCCGCCCACGGTCCCAACAGCGGGACCCCACCCCGGTAGAAAAGGCCCTGAGTCCAGGCGCCCGGGATCGTGCCGATTCCGGCCCCGGCCGACATGGGGATCATCGCTCGGTGCGCCGGATGGTTCATGGACGCCAGCGCCAACTGGTGCTCGGCGCTGGACGAACACCCGATGGTGCCGACCCGGCCGTTGGACCAGGGCTGCGCGGCAATCCAGGTCAACGCATCGTACCCATCGGTCCGCGCCCCGGCCAGGAATCGGTGCTGGCCCTCCGACCACTCGGTTCCCCGCTCGTTCTGGATCACGATCGCGTAGCCGCGCCGAACCGCCTCAGCGAAGAAGCTCCGGAACCCGAGGAGTTCCTGCTCTTTGACATAGGGGGTCCGGACCAAGATCGTACCAAGCCGATCGCCGGTCTTCGGACGGATGACGGCCGTCGAAAGCCGAATCCCGTCACGCATCGGGACCATGATCATCCGTTCGACCACGGCCGCCTCGGCAACGCCGAGCTGGTCGAGAATATCGGCTCGCTGGGCCGAGACGGTCCCGGTCTGGACCGCCATCAGCAATGCGATTCCTGCCACCAACGCCTTCATCGGAGGCCTTTCGGGAATGGTCAGTTCGGCGCGGGGAGGCTGCCACGGCCCCCCAGTTCTCGATAGATGAGCGGCAGTTCCTCAGGCAGTACCTGGAGCCGTGCCGATCGGAAGAACGCGGCGATGCCGGCCGGGGTCAGTTCCGCCGCCGCCAGGTCGCGAAGTCCGGCGCGGAAGCCATCCGGATCCCAGAGCCGCTCGCCACCCCGGTCGGGTCGCGGCGCCGCCCCACGGACCATCATCTCGATCGTCGCGGGCGACATCCGCTCGGCAATGCCCAGAACGGCGTTGACGGACTCCACCATCATGAGGCCCTGCACGTAAGACACCTTCCAGGCCCACGACCGGGTCGGGACGGACTGGGCCAGTCCGGCCCGCTCTAGTTCGACCCACGACCGAACGAAATCGATGATGAGCCGCGCCTCCTGATACCGGGCCCCCTGGCCGTCGTCGGGCAGCGACCACTGGTTCATGAAGACCGCAACCGCCACGTCGAGTTCGGGAAAGGCAACGTACCAGTTCGTCCAGCCCCACATGTGGGCTCCACCGTGGTGGAAACTCCGATTGGGTTGGCCCCAGCGTTCGAGATTCCAGACCAGGCCGACCGAGGAGTTCGGACCGGTGGAAAATTCGTCGTCCTTCGTCCCGAGGCGGTGCTGGGGCGTGAGCATCTCCCGCACCGTCTCGGCGCGGAGGATTCGGGCGCCGCCGAGTTCGCCGCCCCGTTGGAGGGCCAGGAGGACCCGGATATGGTCGGCCGGCGTGGTGACGACGGTACCGGCCGGGTGGTCCTCGAAATAGAGGGCGGGCGTGGGAACCCGGAGCGGCCCCATCGCGGCATACCCGCGCGACAGGCGGGGCCAGAGGTCCGCCCGGATGTTGGCGGAGTCCTGCACCGCGGGAAACTGGGTCGACGTCATCCCCAGCGGGTCGATCAGGTGGCGCTGCACGTATTCGGAAAAGGAGAGTCGATCCGGATTGGTCGTCTCCACCAGGTAGCCGAGCGTCGCGATGCCGAGGTTCGAGTACTGATATCGCTCGCCGGCCTTGCCGGTCCACGTCGGCGACGCCGCGCCACCGTAGAAGTCGTTCCGTTCCCGGGCATAGGCGGCCGGCACGTGCTCTACCAGCGGCCGAGGGGTGCTCAGCGAGGGCCACGCGGCGTTGCCGGCCAGCCCACTCCGGTGCGTCAACAGGTCGCGGATCGTCACCTCCCGCCCGCCGAGCGGATTGGTGATCCGCCATCCGCGGAGGTATCGGTTGACCGGCGCGTCGAGCTCGAGGATGCCGCGCTCGACCAGCTGCATCGCGGCAATGGCCGTATAGGTCTTGCCCATCGACCCCGAGTGGGTCAGGGTCCGCGGCGTCATCGGGATCCGGCGCTCCAAGTCGGCAAACCCGAACGCGCCTTCCCACAGCACCTGCCCTCGCCGGGCAATCGCGAGGTTGAGGCCGGGGGTTCCGGTGATCCGGATCAGCTCGGGAATGTCCGCCTCGAGGGCCGCGAACAGGCTGCGCTCGCTCGGGGTCGGACCCGACTGGGGCTGCGCGGAGCCCGGCAGCACGAGCGCCAGGATCGCCGCGATCCGAGCTACATTCCCCGGATGCCTCGCGCTGCCCTTCCTCGCGATCCGATTGGTGCCCATGTGTCCTCCGCGGGTGGTCTGACGCGCGCGATCGACCGGGCCCGAGCCATCGGCGCCGTCACGTGTCAGGTCTTTACGAAGACCCCGAATCAATGGCGTGAACGGACCATTTCCGCCACTGAGGCGGCCGACTTCCGGGCCGCGGCGGCGGCCTCCGGCATCGGGCCCATCGTATCGCACGATTCGTATTTGATCAATCTGGCGTCGCCCGACCGGGCGACTCGGGCCCGGTCGGAGCGGGCCTTCGTGGCCGAGCTCGACCGTTGCACGCTCCTCGGTCTCGCCGCGGTCGTGTCCCACCCTGGCAACTTCCTCGACGACCGCGAGCGGGGTCTGGCTCGGAATGCGGAATCCTACACCCGGTGCCTTCGAGCCGTGCCAGGGAAGGTCAAGGTCTACCTCGAGACGACGGCTGGCACCGGCACCGCGCTCGGCAGCACCTTCGAGGAGCTGGCCCGCCTGCGCGAGCTGATTGGGGCCGACGTTCGGGACCGGGTGGCCTACTGCGCCGACACCTGTCACCTCTACGCGAGCGGCCACGACCTCGTCGACGACTACGCCGGAGTCTGGAAGCGTTGGGATCGGGTTATCGGCCTCGACCTCTTGGCCTGTTTCCACCTCAACGACTCGCAGACGCCGTTCGGATCCCGCCGCGACCGCCACGCCCTGATCGGCGAGGGTTCCCTCGGGCCCGGTCCCTTTCGGGCCATCATGAGGGACCGCCGATTCCGGCGGATCCCCAAGATCCTGGAAACGCCCAAGGGCGACGACGAATTCACCACCGACCGCCGGATGCTTCGCCGCCTTCGCGGCTATGCGCGTCAGTAGGCCACGGCCGCGCTGTTGCTCCGGTTATGCGACGCCGCGCGGAGCGCTCCGGTGGCGGGATCGCGGCTGATCGCCACCCAGACCCCCTCGCCGCCGAACCGGGCCCCGTCACCATCGACCTCGAGGTACGGCAGTCCGGATCCATCGAGCACCGCCTTCGGGAACCGCCCGGCCGGGACCGCCAGCACGTAGCCGCCCTGCGCCGGTCGCATCGTCGGGAGGAAGAAGTCGGGGGCGTCGATGGCCTGGTCGACGGTCATCCCGTACCTGGTGTAGTTGAGCAGCCCTTGGAAGGTTCGTTGATGAAGGCCGGACCCCATCGAGGCAAACGCGAGCACCGGCTTGCCGTCCCGGAGGAGGATCCCGGTTTCGGTTGGATCGGGGACCCGATTGCCGGGGCCCGTCGCCGCCACCACCGCCTGTTGGAATGAGGCCGGGTCGCCGATCGTGATGCCGTCGACCGTGATGGCGGTCTTTCCCCAAATGACGCAATTGATGCTGTGGGTAATGGCCGCCATGTTGCCATCGCGGTCGACCACCACGACGTCGTCGGAATGCTTGGGCACGTCGCGGCCCCACTTCACCGGCATCCGGCCGGCCTGGATCTCGCGCCAGAGCGCCGCCGCGTGGGCGGTGGTGAGCCGGCTCGCCTCACTGAAGTCGAGCGTTGGAAAGAGCTGCTTCCGGCCGGCCTCCGGGATCAGGCCCACGATCCAACCCTGGGTGACATCCGCGGCGATCCGGAGCGCGGCACCGGACGTGGCCCAGTGTCCCACATCCACCAGGCCGGCGGCCGCGGCCAGATTCTGCGCCTCGATCAGTGACACGCCGCCGCCGTTCGGCGCGCCGGCCGTGGCGATTTCATAGGCGCCGAACGGGGCGCGAATGGCGGATCCCCACACCACGTCATAGCCAGCCAGGTCCTCGAGGGCCATCTTCCCGCCGTCGGCTTGAATGGCCGCCACGGCCCGACGCGCCCAGGGGCCGCGATACATGTGATCGGCGCCCGTGGCCGCGACCGCCCGGAGCGTTTGCCCCAGGGCGGGCTGACGGAAAAGCTCGCCAGTCCGGTAGGTCGACCCGTCCGCCTTGAGGAACACCGCGCGCGTGGCCGGCAGCCGAGCCAGGTCCTCGGCTCGCATCGTGAACTGATCCGCCAGCTTGGCGGTGACCGGCATGCCGCTTTCGGCCACATGGATGGCTGGATCGAACAGCGCGGCAAATGGCAGCCGACCAAACCGCCGGTGAGCCGCTTCCACGCCCTTCATGAATCCGCCGACCAGCGCCGTCCGCCCGCTCGGCACCGTGCCCAGGTGTTTTCCGCCGGCCAGGTCGACGGCGCCCGGGATCGTAAGCGCCGAGGTTTCGCCGCGGACCGTGTTCCAGCCGGCGTTCATCGCGGTGATCTCGCCGGTCTTGGCGTCGTAGTAGACCAACGACATGATCCCGAAGTAGCTGATCGGTGCGCCCCCGGTGAGTGCCACTTGGGTGAGGGCGGTGGTGAGCGCGGCGTCGATCGCGTTGCCGCCCTGCTTCAGCGCTTCGAGTCCGGCCCTGGCGGCGTAGGCACCATAGGCCACGGTCACGGCTCCCTGGGAGCCAGTCGCCACGCCAGCGGTGGTCCGGACGGTGTTCTGGAGGGCGAAGTAGCGTGCCTCTTCGCCGGCGGGCCACCGGGCCGGTGAAAGATCCGGCTTCTGGGCCGCGAGAGCCGCGGTGATTCCGACCCAGCAGCCCACGACGAGCGCGACACGCCTCATGACGACCTCTTCCAGTGGATCAGTGAGTTCCCGCCGAGGCGCGCTCCGGAACCGCTCGATCCCGCCGGAACCGGTCGAGCGCAAACGGAGCCAGGACGGGCGGTACCACGCCCGTTGCGATCAGTTCGGCCATCCGGAGCCCGGAGACGGGGATGGCCTTGAATCCCCAGGTTCCCCAGCCGGAGGAAATGAACAGCCGGTCGACGTCGGACGTTCCGATCAACGGGGAATAGTCCGGCGTCATGTCGCAGATCCCGGTCCATTGGCGGAGCACCTTGAGTTTGGCCACGAACGGGAACAAATCGATGGCCCGGGCCGCCGCGGAGGCCAGAAACGGGAACGTCGACCGGGTGCTGTAGCTCGAGTAGGGATCGATCTCGGCGCCGATCAGCACCTCGCCGCGGGCACTTTGCGACACGTAGATATGCAAGTCCGCCGAGGCCACGATGTGGTCGAGTACCGGCAGGTATGACTCGGTGACCAACGCCTGGAGCGGGTGCGACACGATCGGAAGCCGGATTCCCGCCATGGTGGCGATGTCGGTGACGTATCCACCCACGGCGCTGAGCACCGCCCCCGCCGCGATCGGCCCGCGATCGGTGACCACGCCGACGCACCGCCCGCCCTGAATGGTCAGTCCGGTGACCTCGATTCCCTGAAGCACCTGGACGCCGAGCCGCTGGGCCGCGCCGGCGTAGCCCCACACCACCGCGTCGTGCCGGATGATCGATCCGGGGGGATGATACGCGGCTCCGAGCACCGGCCGCTTGCCGCCGCCGGTCATGTCGATCTGAGGGCAGACCTCGTGGACCTGATGGGCATCGAGGTAGACGGTGTCGACCCCGAAGTGCTGGTTCTGGAGGGCCCGCTCCCGCTGATTTCGCAACTGGGGCTCGGAATGGGCCAGCCAGAAGAGCCCCCGCTCCGAGCGGAGCATGTGATAGTCGAGTTCCTGCTGGAGGCCGGCGTAGAGCTCGAAGCTCTCCTGGTAGAACCGGATCGTCTCGGGTGTTTTGTAGTTGGCCCGGAGCACCGTCGTGTTGCGGCCGGTGCCGCCCGATCCGATGTACGACCGTTCCAGGACCGCCACGTTGGTGATCCCGAACCGCTTGGCGAGGTAATACGCCGTGGCCATCCCGTGACCGCCGCCACCGATGATGACGACGTCGTACGAGGGTCGGAGTTCGCCGCGGGTGAGTTTCATCGCGTCACCGCCGTTCCGCGCCCGCCGAGTACCCCCGGGGTGGGCCGATACTCGCTGGCCGGCTCGAACCGGAGGCCGAGATCGCCACTGGTATCCCGCACTCGGGCCTCGAGGTGGTGCCCCACGGGTGCCGGTACGAAGTAGTGGGTGGCACCGTCCGCGAACAGCACCTTGCCAGGTACCCCAGCCAAGGCGCCTTGGGTCAGGGCGGGCCGTTCGGTGGGTATCGGGGCCACCGAGAGACGCCCGAAGACGTCGCTGCGTTCGTCGCCGGACACGGTCAGGACCGCCCAGCCGTCGGTCTGGTCGACCGCCAGCGCGTTGCCGTCCGTCGAGGCGTGCCACCGCGCCGCCTCGTCGATCAACTCCTGCCGGCGCGACCGGCCCGCCACCAGCCAGATCTCGTCCGGCGCGATCCGGAGTTGGAGCGCGTCGGGCGAGGCGATCCGGTCGAGCGCGTCCGGGGCGCCATGACACGCGACGATGGCCACCTCGCGACCTCGAATCTCAAGCACGGAGGCGGTCTCCCTTCGGATCGTAGAACGGGCCCGACACGACGGAGCCTTCGAACCGCCGGCCGGCCCCGTCATGCGCCACCACCCGGTCCGGCCAGCGGCCCCCGGCCGCCCGAACCCAGCCTAACGCAACCCCATGACCCAGGACGGGCGAGAACCGGGACGAGGTGAGGTACCCGAGGTGGGTGCCGTCGATTCCCACCAGCTGGGCCCCGTCGGCCGGTGTGTCGGTGCCGGGGAACGTGATCGACAGCAGGCCCTTTTCCCGCTGAAGCCGGCCGATCCGCTCCAACGCGGTCTTGCCGACGAACGTCGGCTTGTCGAACCGGACGACCCAGTCGAGTCCCAGTTTGGCCGGCGTCGTGTCGTAGTCGGTGTCCTGGTTGACGATGATGTGCCCCTTCTCGAGTCGGAGCACGCGGAGCGCGCCGAGTCCGTGGGGGCGGATGCCGAGATCGCGACCGGCCTCGAAGAGAGCGTCCCAGAGTCGCGGCCCCTCGAGCCGGGGATGATGCAGTTCGTAGGAGAGTTCTCCCGTGAATCCGACCCGAAGCACGAGGCACCGGATCCCGGCCACGGTCATCCAGCGGTGCTGGGAGTAGGGGAACGACCGGGCATCGATCGGATCGGTGGTCAACCGGGACAACAGCTCGCGGGCCTTCGGTCCGGCGACGTTGAGGGCGCCGAGCGAGAGGCTCTGGTTGGCGATTTGGACCCGGAGATTCCAGGTCTCGGCCCAGTCGCGGAGCCAACTCTCCGCGCCGTCGGCGCCGCCGGAGGTGAGGGTCAGGTAGAAGCCGTCAGCGCCAAGGGAGCAGATCAACCCGTCGTCGAAGAGGTAGCCCGCCTCGTTGAGCACCACCGCGTATCGGCTCCGACCCGCGGCCAGGTTGCCCACGTGGCAGGGATAGAGTCGCTCGAGGAACTCGACCGCGTCGGGACCGGCCACCCGGTACTTGCCCAGGGTGCTCACGTCCATCACGCTCACGTCCCGGCGGACGGCCCAGTACTCGGCCACGGGGTCGCCGAAGTGGTCGGCCCGCTTCCAGGCGCCGGCCCATTCCATCACCGCGCCCATGGCCACCTGCCGGTCGTGCAAGGCGGTGTGGTACTCGAGAGGGTAGCGGGCGCCGCCGGCCACGTCCTCCAGCAGGACCGGCCGCGCCGGCGGGCGCGCGGTGGTGGGTCGGGTGCGGAGTTCATCGCCGCCGCGGCTCTTCACGAAGGAACGGAGATGGGCGTGACAGAGAGCGCCCTGGCACGGGCCCATCGTGACGGTCGAGTACCGCTTCAGCAGTTCGGTCGACTGGAATCCCTCGGTCCACGCCTGGGCCAGGTCCCCGGCCTCGACGTCCTCGCAGAGACACACGAACCCTGATTGGCAGGGCCGGGGGAGCGTCGTCTCGGCGGGCGGCGTTCGATCACCCCGGGCCGCAGCCCGGCCCGCGGCCATCGCGGCCGGCAGGGCGAGACCCGGCGCGGTCACGTCGCCCGCGCCGACGACGAGGTCGCCTTCGGCCTGGCGGAGCAGGCTGGCGCGGGGGACCAGGCCCAGCGACAGCACCACGCCGTCACACGGAATCCGGTCGAGCCGGCCGTGACCCTCGACGGTTACCTCCGCGACCCCGGTGCGGCCCGTGGCGGACGTCACCCGACCGTCGACGATCGTCCGGATGCCGGCTGGAATCCGATCCGCCAACGCGGCCGGAACCACGGCGGCGACGACCTCAGCGCCGGCGGCGCGGAGGGTCGCCAGGTGGTCGATGCTCTCTGCCGTGGCGGCCGCGACCACGAGGCGTCGACCCGGCAGGATCCGGTGCACGCCGGCCATGCGGGCGGCGCCTCGGCCGAGCCAGACACCGGGCAGGTCGCTCCCCTCGAACACGGCGTGCTCCTCCACCGCTCCGGTGGCGACCACGACCCGTTTCGGGAACACCAGATGGAGGGCGTCGCTCGCGGTGACCGGGACCATCGGTCCCTCGTACACCCCGATCGCAAGCGCCTCCTCGAGAATGGTGGCACCTGGCAGCGCCCGGAGCGTGGCGGCGAGCTTGGACACGGCGTCGCGGACCGATCCCGGCGCGATCTGCTCGCCGAGAACGCCTTCGTCGACAAGGAGCACCGATTGGCCGGCGCCGGCCGCCTCGACGGCCGCCGCGAGCCCGGTGGCGCCGCCGCCGATGACCAGGAGGTCGGGATGATGGGTGCGCCGCTCCCGGGCGGCCGGTGGCAGATCCAGGGGAACCGGCCCGATGCCCGCCATCCGGCGGATGAACCCCTCGATCCGATCCCAGGTCCCCTTCGGTCGATGGAACATCTTGTAGTAGAAGCCGACGGGCAGGAACCGCTTGAACAGGCGGATGCCCGCCATGATGTCGACGTCCGGCGACGGCCACGCTGGCCGACGTGCCACCCGTTGTCCCGAACGGGCCTTGGCGGCGCACGTTCGGACCGCGGGCTCGCCATCGACGGTCATCAGACAATTCGGGCAGTCGCCGGTGACGCAGTAGAGGCCGCGGCGGCGCCGGTACTTGAACGAGCGGGAAAAGATCCGCACCCCTGCCCGAAACAGCGCGGCCGCGATGGAATCGCCGGGCTCGATCGGGATCGGGCGACCTTCGAAGTCAAACGACGGCATTGATCGTGTTGGTCAGAGTGTTGCGTTGCACGGTGACCCACCGCCGGCA
>CADEGB010000157.1 GCA_902826755.1 uncultured Gemmatimonadota bacterium | reverse complement strand
CAAACGTCAACGTCGGAGGTGGATCGGGGCGTCGCAACGTAGGCGGCCGATTGCAATCCGGGCGCCAGCTCACTAAGGTTCGGTCATGGTCGTTTCGAGAGGTCGGTTTCGACGCGTGGCCTCGGCCCTGGCTCTCCTGGCATTCGTTGTCGGGAGCCAGGCCGAGCCCGCGGCGGGTACGCGCCGGGACGGCGCCGTCCACCACGAGGCCGCCCCGGCTGCAATCGCGCACCAGTCCTCCGGCGACCACGGTCACGAAGACGCGGCCACCCCGACCCGTCACGAGCACCGGCAAGGGCACGAGCACGGCACCATCGCGGACCATTGCACTCACGTGCACCTGCTCGCCTTCGTCGATTGGACGCCAGTGGCGCCGAAACTCGGCGGAGCGGTCGTCGATGCGGCCTACCTCGTTCCGAATCCAGCCCCACCGCTATCGGTTCTGAGCCCCCCTCCTCGGGCCTAATCCACACCCCAATTCAGCCGACCTGAACTGCCCTGGCGGAATCTCGCCCAGGGCGATCTGGATCCGATTTCCTGGACGCTCGCCTCGTGCGAGCGGACGGAGGGTATTCATGGTGACACCCGTATTGATGGTGTGCCTCGCGGCTGCCGCGCAGGACACCGTGGCGGTAACGTTGGAAACAGCCGCTGAGCTCGGAGCTCGGCGGAGCCCGGCGGTCGCGGCGGCGATGGCCGCCCGGGCCGCGCCGAACGGCGAGCGGGCCGAGGCCATCTGGCCGTTCCCGACGCCCCCGACCGTCGAGTTCGGCCGCACGCGGCGAGCGGGCCCCGCGACGACCACGTTCGATCGATCCTGGGCCGTTCGGCAGGAGATCGACGTGTCGGGCCAGAGCTTCGCGCGCGCCGCCGCCGCTGGGAAGCGAGCGTCGGCCGCGCAGCACCGGGTCGAGGACGCAGAGCGGCTCGCCGCGCTGGAAGCGCGGATCGCATATCTCGAGTTCGTGGTGGCCGACCAACGTGCGTCGATGCTCGACACGGCGGCGCAGTTCGGCGAGCGAATGGCCGACGTGGCCCGCCGGCAGCTGACCGGCGGGGCGATCAATGCCCTCGAGGCCAACGCCGCGTTGCTCGATGCCGCGCGCCAGCGGAGCACCGCGGACCGGGCGGTGGCGGCGCGGATCGCCGCCGCCGCCGAACTTGCCCGAGCAACCGGTCAAGCCGCCAACTCCCCGCTCCGTCCTGCTGGACTCCCTGCTTTGCCCGCCACCGAGTTGCCCGCCGCCGGCGTGCTGGCGGAACTCGCCGCTGTTAGGCGCCCCGATCGGATGGCTGCCGTCTGGGAGGCTCGTGGCGCCGCTGGCGACGTCACCGCCAGCCGGCTGGCGCAGCTCCCGCTCCTCGAGGTCGGGATCCGTTGGGGTTCGGAAGTCACGGACGACCTCCGGGGTTTCACCCTCGGCGTCCGGGCGCCGCTGTTCCGGCGCGGGCAGGCGCAGCGCGGCCTCGCCGCCGCGGCGCGCGGCGCCCGTGATGCCGAGCTCGACCTGGTGGATCGGCGAATCCGGGCCGAGTTGATCGAGGCGTCGGCTCGATTCGCGCGTGCCCGCGACGCCGAACGGCGATTTGTCCTCGACGTGCTGCGCGCCGCCGACGAGAACGTCGCCTTGAGCGAGCGGGCGTTCGAAGAAGGCAAGATCGGCATTCCCGATGTGGTCCTGCTCCGGTCAGTGGCGATCGGCGCACGGCTGGAGCACGCGGAGGTCGTGCGCGAGGCGTACGGCGCGTGGTTCCGGCTGGCGGCCGCCCTGGCCGTTGCCCCTCACGAACTCGACACACTACTGAAGGGTATCCGATGAGCCCGCACCGCTTCCTCCGAGTGCCCGCTCCGTTGCGGGTGTCGTGCATGTCGTTGCTGCTCCTGAGCCAGGCCGGATGCGGCGGGGGCGACGCCCCGGTCGAGGAGCCGGCGGAGGCCGCACACGATCCGGTGGTGACGCTCACCGCCGAGCAGGTGGTCGCCGCCGGCATCGATACGGCGGTGGTCACCCGCCGCACGGTGCCCGCCATCGTCGAAGCCACGGCCGTGATCGAGGGGGTGCCCGACCTCACGGCGCACCTCGCGCCGCGGGTCGTCAGCCTCGTGGCCGAGGTGCTCGTCAACGAGGGAGACCACGTGACCCGCGGCCAGCGACTGGCGGTGCTGGATTCGCCCGAGCTCGGGCGCGCTAAGGCCGATTTTATCGGCGCCCTCGCCGAGGAGGCGGTCGCGACGGAGGCGGCCGCGCGGGAAGGGCGACTGCACCGGGAGCGGATCACCTCCGAGCGGGTCTGGCGCGAGGCCGAAGGCGCGGCCGCTCGCGCCCGGGCCGAACGCGAAGCCGCCGAAGGACGGCTGCACGCGCTGGGCCTCTCGGACGACGATCTGGAGCAGCTCCGCTCCGAGCAGCACTACGGCTCGACCTTCGATCTCCGGACACCGCTCGCTGGCATCGTCACGAAGCGGCGCGCCACTGTCGGCGAGACGGTGGATCCCGCCATACCCCTGTTCACCGTGATTGATCTCTCCCGGGTTTGGGTGCAGGTCGACGTCTACGACAGCCAGCTCCCCTTCGTCCGGACCGGCCAGCCGGTGACGGCTCGGACCGGCGCCTATCCCGAGCGGGTGTTCACCGGCCAGGTCGACAACATCGGCGCCACGGTCGAGCCCACCACGCGGGCCGTGAAGGTCCGGGCGCAGCTGCGCAATCCAGATCGCGCGCTCAAGCCGGGCATGTTCGCCGAGGTAGTGATTGAGGGCCTCGCGGCCGACTCGCTGGCGCTGGCCGTGCCGCGCGACGCCTGGCAACGGGACGGCGACGAGTCGATCGTGTTCGTCGTCCGGGGCACCACTCGCTACGAGCGCCGGGTGGTGGAAACGGGACTGGCGTGGGGTCCATGGGTCGTGATCCGCTCAGGGCTCTCCGAGGGCGACGTGGTCGTCACTCGGGGCGCCTTCGTGCTCAAGGCGGAGTACCGCCGGGGTGAGCTGGGCGAAGGCGCGGAGCACTAGGAGAACATGCCATGATCCAACTCATACTCGAATGGTCCATCCGGAACCGGGCGCTTGTGCTGGTGCTGGCGGTGCTGCTGGCCGTCGGCGGGGGCGTGGCCCTGCGGGGCCTCCCGATCGACGCCGTCCCGGATGTCACCAACGTGCAGGTGCAGGTACTGACCACCGCGCCGGCTTTGGGGCCGGTGGAGGTCGAGCAATTCGTCACCACCCCGGTCGAGCTGGTGATGAACGGCATCCCTCGGCTGGCCGAGGTCCGGTCGATCTCGCGATTCGGGCTGTCCGCGATCACGCTGGTGTTCGAAGACGGCACCGACATCTACTTCGCCCGGCAGATGGTGGCGGAACGGCTGCCGGACGCGCGCGCGGCCATTCCCCCAGGGTACGGCAGCCCCGAGATGGGGCCGATCTCCACCGGTCTCGGCGAGATCTACCAGTTCGAGGTGGCCGGCGAGACGCTGAGCCCCATGGAGCGGCGCAGCATTCTCGAGTGGGAGATCGCGCCGCGGCTCCGCGCCGTGCCGGGCGTGATCGAGGTCAACGCGTTTGGCGGCGAGCTCAAGACCTACGAGATCCAGGTCGACCCCAACCGGCTCGTGGCCCACGACGTGTCGCTCAGCGACGTGTTCGCGGCCGTCGAGGCGAACAACGCCAACGCCGGCGGCGCCTACATCCAGCACGATGCCGAGCAACTGCTAATCCGGGGCGAGGGCCTGGCCCAGAGTCTGCGCGACCTCGGCGACATCGTGGTCGCGGTCGACGCCGACGGGACGCCCGTCTACGTGCGGCAGCTAGGGGAGGTGCAGTTCGCGCCGATGGTGCGGCAGGGCGCGGTGACGCGCGACGGTCGGGGCGAGATCGTGTCCGGCATCGTGCTGATGCTGCTCGGTCAGAACTCCCGCCAGGTGACGGTCGACGTGAAGGCCGCCCTGGCCGGGATGGCGCCGGCTCTGGAGCGCCTCGGCGTCCGGACGGAGGCGTTCTATGACCGCACCGAGCTGGTCCAGAAAACCATCCGGACCGTGGCCACGAACCTGGTCGAAGGCGGACTGCTGGTGATCGTGGTGCTGTTCCTGATGCTCCGGAACCTGCGCGCCGGCCTGATCGTCGCCTCGATGATTCCGTTCGCGATGCTATTCGCGTTCATCGGCATGCGCTGGCTCGGCGTGTCGGGCAACCTCATGTCGCTGGGCGCGATCGACTTCGGATTGGTGGTCGACGGGGCCGTGATCGTGATCGAGAACGCGGTGCGCCTGATCGCCGAGCGGGCCCGGGCGCTCGGGCGCTCCCTGACGCCGGAGGAGCGCAGTGAAACGGTGCTCACCGCGAGCCGGGAGATTCTCCGGGCGACGGTGTTCGGGGTCACGATCATCACGATCGTCTACCTGCCGATCCTGTCGCTCACCGGTATCGAGGGCAAGATGTTCGTGCCGATGGCGACCACGGTGATCCTAGCGCTGACCGGGTCGCTCGTGCTCTCGCTCACCCTCATCCCGGCGCTGGCGTCGCTCTTCCTGCCACGCAAGGCGGAGGAAGGTGAGTCGGTGATCGTCCGGTTCGCCCGGCGCTGGTACGAGCCGGCGCTCCGCGCGGCGCTCGCGCGGCCCGGGCGGACGGCCGTGATCGCCAGCGCCGGATTCGGGGTCAGCCTGCTGGTGGTGCCGTGGCTCGGCGCGGAGTTCATCCCGCGGCTCGACGAGGGCGCCATCGCGGTGCAGAACTGGCGGCTACCGAGCGTGTCACTGGAGGAGTCCATCCGGCAGACGACCCGGCTGGAACAGGCGCTGCGAACCGTGCCCGAGATCCGCACCGTGGTTTCGAAGACCGGTCGGGCCGAGATCGCGACGGATCCGATGGGCGTGGAGGTCTCCGACGTGCTGGTGATGCTCACGCCCAAGGAGACCTGGGCTGCCGGGCGCGACCGTGAGGCGGTGCTCGAGGACATGGAGTCCGCGCTCGCCGCCGCCGTGCCCGGAACGGTGAACAGCTTTTCGCAGCCGATCGAGCTGCGCGTCGCCGAGCTGATCTCGGGCGTCCGGTCCGACGTGGCGCTCAAGATCGTGGGCGACGACCTCGCCACGCTGCGCCGGACGGCCGAGCGGGCGGCCGCGGTGCTCCAGCGGGTGCCGGGCGCCGCCGACGTCAAGGTCGAACAGGTGTCCGGGTTGCCGGTGCTCCGCATCGTGATCGACCGGCGAGCGATCGCCCGGTACGGCATCAACGCGGCCGACGTGCTCGACGTCGTGCGTGCGATCGGGGGCCGGGAGGCCGGCGTGGTACTGGAAGGGTATCGGCGGTTCGCAGTGCAAGTGCGGATCGCCCCGGCCAGCCGGGAGCGGGCCGCGCAGCTCGAGCAACTGCGGGTGCGGGCGCCCGGCGGACAACTGATCCCGTTGGCGCAGCTGGCGTCGTTTCGCACCGAGTCCGGGCCGGCGCAGATCAGCCACGACGCCGGGCGTCGGCGGATCACGGTCGAGGCGAACGTGCGCGGTCGCGATCTGGCGGGCTTCGTCGGCGAGGCGCAGCGCGCCATTCAGGCGGCCGGCGTCGTGCCCGTGGGGTACTTCACCGACTGGGGTGGGCAGTTCGAGAATCTGGCGGCGGCATCGCAGCGGCTCACGGTCGTCGTGCCGGTGTCGCTCGGCCTGATCTTCCTGCTGCTGGCCATGAGCCAGGGGTCGGTCCGGCTGGCCGGGCTCATTTTTCTCAACGTGCCGTTTGCGGCCACTGGGGGCATCATCGCTCTGTTTCTGCGGGGGATGCCGTTCTCAATCTCGGCCGGAGTGGGGTTCATCGCCCTGTTCGGCGTGGCCGTTCTGAACGGCTTGGTGCTGATGGAGTACATCCGGCATCGCGAGGCCGACGGCGCGGACCCGACCACCGCGGCGTTCGAGGGCGCGCGGGCGCGGCTCCGGCCGGTGCTCATGACAGCTCTCGTGGCGTCCCTAGGGTTCATTCCGATGGCGGTCGCCCGGGGAGCCGGAGCGGAGGTGCAGAAGCCTCTCGCGACAGTGGTGATCGGGGGGCTCGTGACCGCGACGCTGCTGACGCTCCTAGTGCTGCCCACGATGTACGCGTGGGCGGGGCGGCGGCGTTCGGCCGGCGCCCTCCGCGATGGCTCGCCGCCAACTTGAGGAACTGAATGATGCCAGACCAGCCCCGCGATCGACTCGTCGAAGTTAGTGCCGTGGTCCGCCGACACGTGGTTGACCGAGTGGTTCACGCCCTGCGCGACGCGGGCGTGTCGCGGCAGACGGTACAGAACGTCCACGCCCTTGGCGCCGGGGTCGATCCCGCTACCGCGGCTCCCTCCATCGCGGAGGGAAGCAGCGTGGCCGAGGCTTCGGTCATCCAGTTCGTCTGTCCACGGGAGCGAATTGGTGCGCTCACGGTGCTGGTGCGGCTGGCCGCTCGAACCGGCCGTACCGGCGACGGGGTGATTACGGTGCATCCACTCGACGACGTGATCGAGATCCATGCCGGGGATGCCGGCGCTGAGGTGAGCGGATGAGCGACGACCGGCCGGGCTACAGTCACCGTCTGGACGCCGATGCCAGATTCGGTCCGAACGAGTCGTGGCGGCGACGGCTCAAGCTTCTCGTCAATACAGTCATATACTCGACCCAGAAAGCCAAGTGGCCGATGTCAGCATTGTTCGTGTCGAGACCCTGCCGGCCGGTTTCGACCCGGCCTGCCATGAGCCCGGGCTGGTAGCGAATGCCGCACTCCTCTCCCTGGCGGACCACTTTCGCCAAGCGCGCGTACCTTAGCGCTGTTCTCTTGGTGCTCGGGCTCCTGGTCAGCTGGGTTGCCGGTGTACCCGATCAACCCGGCTGGCTCAAAGTGCGCCTGGACCTCGCGGGTCTTCTCTACACCGCGGCTTCGGCGGTTGGAGGGGCCAACTTCTTTGGAGCGGGCGTTCGAGCGCTGAGGCGGCTGCGGCTCGACATGAACTTCCTGATGTCGGCCGCGATCATCGCTGCCATTCTCATCGGGGAGCCGTTCGAGGCGGCTACGCTTGCGGCGCTGTTCTCACTCGCAGAGCTGCTGGAGCGATTCGCGGTGGACCGGTCCCGGCGCTCGGTCGCGATGCTGCTTGAGCTGACTCCTGAGCAGGCGGAGCGGATTCGCCCAGACGGCTCGACGGAAGCGGTCTCAGCCGCCGAGCTCAAGGTGGGAGACCGGATTCGGGTTCGGCCGGGGCACCGGATTGGAGCGGACGGACGCGTACTGTCGGGGAGTTCGACCGTCAACGAGGCCGCCATCACGGGCGAATCGGTCCCGAAGGCCAAGGAGCCGGGCGACCAGGTGTTCTCGGGGAGTCTCAATGCGGAAGGCGCCTTGGACATTGACGTCTCCGCGGATGCAGCTCACAGCGTGCTGGCACGCATTGCGGAGCTGGTCCGGGCCGCTGAGTCGCGGCGGGCTCCGATCGAGCACTTCGTCCAGCGCTTCGCCCAGGTGTATACCCCCGTTGTGACCGCCCTCGCCGTGCTGGTGATCCTGATTCCACCGCTGATTGGCCTGGGTGACAGCCTCGAATGGTTCGTTCGGGGTATCACGCTTCTCGTCATTGCCTGCCCATGCGCGCTCGTCATCGCGACCCCGGTGACCGTGGTGAGCGCCTTGACCAGCGCTGCGAGACACGGGGTCCTGATCAAAGGGGGCGAGCACCTCGAACGTCTCGGATCGATCAAGGCGCTGGCCACCGACAAGACCGGCACGCTCACCAAAGGGGAACTGGAGGTCACCAGCTTCAAGACGTTACCGGAATCTGACACCGAGGCGATGCTCCAGCGGGTTGTTACCGTGGAGTCTCGATCGGAACATCCGATCGCGAAGGCAATCGTCCGCTACGGCGAGGGCCGCGGAGTCCGGCCGACGGCTCACATCAGCGATTTCAAGGCGCTTCCAGGACGGGGCGTTGTCGCCCAGGCGGACGGTGTGACGATCGCCGTTGGAACCGAGAAGCTGGTCGGGCCAACCGAAGCGGCGCTCTGGGGCGCGCTCGATCCAGCTTCGATCTGGGTCTTCGCGACAACAGACGCTGGAAGCTCAGCCCGGATCTCCGTCGCCGACACCGTGCGGCCCGAGGCGAGGTTGATGGTGGCGCAGCTCCACAAACTCGGAGTTCGGCCGGTCGCGCTGTTAACCGGCGATCAAATGGGGCCGGCCGAGGCGATCGGACGCGCCGCGGGAGTGGACCTGGTAAGGGCGCGGCTTCTCCCTGAGGAAAAAATTGCGGCGGTGCGCGAACTCCGAGCCAAGCACGGCATGGTCGCGATGGTAGGTGACGGCGTAAACGACTCCCCCGCCCTGGCGGAGGCGGACGTGGGTATAGCCATGGGGGTTGCCGGATCGCCAGCCGCCATTGAGACCGCCGACGTGGCGCTGATGGCTGACGATCTCACACGGGTCCCCTACGCGATTCGGCTGTCTCAGATGGTCCGCAAGACGGTGCGGTTCAACATCGCGGTCGCTTTGGGCCTCAAACTGACTCTGGCAGTGGGTGCCGTGCTGGGCTTTGTGAGCCTGGCCGTTGCCGTGCTGGTTGGAGATATGGGTGGTTCTCTCTTGGTCACGCTTAACTCGCTGCGATTGGCACGCTTGCATCCACCAGGCCCTCATGAGCATGGCCCAAGCGGCTCCCATCGCCCCTGATCGCCGGGGGCCGTCAGGGCGCAGAAAGGCGTCCGCCCAACGTGGAGTTGACTAGAAACCGGGAACAGGGCTAAGATATTTGATGTTATCCTAAGGACAACACATGCCTTGGCGTCCGGATTTCATCAGCTCCTACTGGCGGGACCCCGATTGGGTGCCCCTCAGCGGCTACCCCACGAAGCCCCCGGAGAAAGTGCAGATCGACGACCTGGGCCCGGCGCACGTCGATTCACACCACCGCATCCACACCCACGAGGGACGTCCGGAGCGGCCCATTGGAGCCGCCGTCATCGTCGTTCGCGATCGCACCGGGTTTCAGTACCGGCGAGAGGTCGGCCTGGACGACTTCGTGTCTGTTCGAGAGGCAGCCCAGCTGCTCCAGCTCCCGACGATGACTGTGCACCGTTGGGTCAAGAAGCGCGAGTTGAATAGTTCCAAACGCAACGGCTTCACCATCATTCGCCTTCGGGACGTCTTGCTTACCGCTCAGGAACGCCACCGTCCATTGAAGCTCGGTTCGCGATTGGTAGTCATCAGCGGTCCGAAAGAGGGGGGCGGGCCGTGAGGAAGATGTTGAGTATCGGCCAGGCGGCGACCCAGCTTGGCATCGAGGTGGACACCCTGCGCCGTCTCGAAACTGAAGGGGCGATCAGAGCAGAACGGACCCAAGGTGGCCACCGGCGCTTCGAGGCCGCGGAGGTTTCCCGATTCGCGCGCAGTCGAGCCGGGCGGCGAACTGCCCATCGGACGCCGGAGCCGCCCCGGCGGCAGCCCCTTACGCGACCGATGGAACATCGTGCGATCCGACGGGTGAGAGTCCCGCCCGCGCCACTGGCTAGCCATTTGGAAGGGGGGGCCGTCTTCATCGACTTCGAGGCGCTTCAAGGCGTGGTCGGCCATCGCTGCGTCGATTTCGCCGCCGCCATCGCCGGCGAAGTCGCGGACGCGCCGTAACAGGCGCACGGCAACGCGCGGCGTGC
>CADEGB010000156.1 GCA_902826755.1 uncultured Gemmatimonadota bacterium | reverse complement strand
AACTTCTCGACCGGCGGCGGGGCCCCGGTGGCGTGCGCGCAGGCGCCCGAGATCTTCTTCGGGAGTGTGCTGCCCACCTGGCAGGGGGCCAGCAGCGTCACGGTGGCGATCGGCTCGCAGGTCCAGTTGTTCGCGCAGGTCGACTACCTGGGTGGCAGCTACATCCGAGCCTCGGAAATCAGTGGTCCAAGCATCACCTTCCGGAACTCCGAGCTGGCGGTTCTGGCCACCGATCCGATCCTGGAGGGAATCCGGGCCAACACCTTCGACAGCCGAGCCCAGGCCAACACGATCCGGACCGGCTTTGCCAAGCTGCGGGATCTCTCCGCGACGTACACCTTTTCGACTGGCCTGGCCCGGAAGTTCGGGACCACGCGGATGTCGGTGACGGCATCGGCCCGGAACCTGTGGACGGTTTGGCGATCGCAGAAGGAGCTGTTCGGGCGGCGGATGAAGGACCCCGAAGTCCGGCTCAACGGCAACTTCTACGCGGGCGACCCGGGCGGTCTTGCCGCCAACCAGCAGGACGTCTGGCCGATGGCGCGCCGGTTCCTCGTGACGTTGCGGATGGGCCTCTAATGCGCCGCCCATCTTCGACCCCCAACCGTGTTGGACGTGGAGGGAGCACCGAAATGATCTCGCTGATGCGAACCTGGCGGCGCCGCGGGCTCGGGGCGCTCGGCGCCCTGGCTGCCCTGACGACGGCCGCCTGCAGCAACCTGCTCGACGTGGAACTTCCCGGCAAAGTGGTGACCGAGCAGCTCGACGATCCGGCCCTGGCCAGCGCCCTCGCCAACGGGGTGGTGATCACGTTCGAGTGCGGTTGGAGCCAGTACGTGGCCGCCGCCAACGCGATGTCGGATCAGGTCATCTCGACCTCGGGGCAGGGCAACACAAATGTCTGGGGCCTCCGATCGATCCTCAACACCAACCTCAACCTCACCGACAGCTGCGATGGCGCGGTCGGCGGGTACAACTTCCTGGTGCCGCTCCAGTCGACCCGGGTGCTGGCCGACCAGGCGTTCACGCTGATCGACGGCTTCCCCGACGCTCGAGTGACCAACAAGGCGCTGCTCAAGGCGCAGGTGAAGACCTACGCGGCCTTCGCCACCATTCCGCTGGGCGAGGCGTTCTGCTCGATGGCCTTCAATCAGGGGCCGATCCTCACCCCGGAGCAGGTCCTCCAGGACGCCGAGACCCGGTTGACCGAGGCGCTCAGCCTGGCCACCGCCGCCAACAGCGCGGATCTCCGGAGCATGGCGCTCCTTGGGCGAGCCCGCGTGCGGCTCAATCTCGGCAACTTTGCCGGAGCCCGGGCGGATGCCGAGCAAGTGGCGGCGACCTATGTCAAGAACGCCACCCGAGGCGCCACCGACCGGCACCGCTGGAACCTGCTCTACGAGTTCCAGAACAACGAGGTGAGCCAGGCGCTCCGCCACACGACCATCGCCCCGGCGTTCCGAGACGTCCGCTGGGAGGGCGTGGCCGATCCGCGGGTCAAGGTCACCAGCACCTCGCTGCTGGCCGGAGACAACATCTCGCCGTTGTTCCGCCACGCCAAGGCGCTTTCCCGGAGCGATCCGGTCCTGATCGCCTCGGGGCGGGAGGCGCGGCTGATCGTGGCCGAGGCCGCGGCGCGGAGCGGTGATCTGACCACGGCCCGCTCGGTCATCAACGCGCTGCACACCGCGGCGGCCATCCCGGGGTACGATCTGGGGAACACCGCCACCCAGAACGAGGTGATTGCCCAGGTCATCGACGAGCGGTCGCGTGAGTTGTTCATGGAGTCGGGGGCCCGGTACAGTGACCACCTCCGGTTCCGGAGCACGCCGTTCAAGATCCCGTTCCGGGGCGAACCCGGATCGGTGCACCCGAACGGGGTCGACCATCGGAACCAGCAGTACGGCACCACCACGTGCGTTCCGTTGCCGCTCTCCGAAACACTCGGTCGGTAGGGCATCAGCGGCGGGTGGCGCGTCTCGTCGAACTCGGGTTGCTCATCGCCGTCGGCCTGACCGGGCCGGCGGCTGCCCAGTCGGGGGCGCGCCCCCGCCCGCCTGGCGCCAATCATGTCGGGCGGGCGTTCGAGTTCCGGCCGGTGGCCGAGGGCGTCTGGCAGGCCGTCGGCACGGGGACGCTGGGGGTCGGGTCCAACGCCGCCATCATCGTCAACGACGCCGACGTGCTGGTGGTCGACTCCCGCACCTCGCCGGCGGCGGCGTGGGTGCTGCTCGACGAACTGAGGCGGATCACCACCAAACCGGTCCGGTACGCGGTCACCACCCACTTCCACTACGATCACGCTCACGGGAACCAGATCTACGGACCCGAGGTCGAGATCATCGGCCACGAGTTTACCCGGGGGATGCTCGCGGCGGGCGCCTCGCGCCGGGGGTCGGCGTACGACGGTTTCGTGTCGTTCGTCGCCGCCAGGGCGGCCGAGTTGCGGCGCCAGGTGGACACCGCGTCCGATCCCGCCCGGCGGACCGAACTGGGCCATCAGCTCCGTCGGTACGAGCAGCAGCGCATCGCGGATCGAGCCGTCGTCCCGACGCCTCCGACGATGACGTTGAACGACCGGGTGACGCTGGTGCGGGGAGGTCGGGAGATCCAGATTCTGTTTGCCGGTCGCGGGCACACCGGCGGCGACGTGGTGGTGTATCTCCCGAAAGAGAAGATCCTGGTCACCGGCGACCTCCTCCAGGAGCGGCTGCCGTATCTCGGCGACGGTTTCGTCGCCGACTGGATCGAGACGCTCGGCGTGCTGGACCGCCTCGACGTGGCGGCGTTCGTTCCCGGCCATGGGGCCTGGTTTTCAGATCGGGGCGCCATCGGTCGGTTGCAGGGATTCCTCCGGGACTTCCTGGCCCAAGGTACCGCGGCGCACCGGGAGGGATTGTCGATCCCCGTGGCTGCCCGCCGGATGGACTTCCGGGCTCATCTGGCCGTCTATCCCCAACTCGCCGATACCGCCGACACCTACGATCGGCTCACGATCGGCCTGACTCGACTCTACGAAGGATTCGGGCGCCGTCCCTGACGCGCCCCGAGGAGCTTGTTGTCATGAACCCGGCACCGCCAACCGACCGCTTTGCGCCAGCCTCGGGCCGTCTGTACGAGGAAGCGACCAAGTACCTGCCCGGGGGGACCTCCCGGATCCACTACTGGTTCGATCCGCATCCGATCTATGCGCGATCGGCCCGCGGGTGCCGGCTCACCGACGTCGACGGGGTCGAGCGGCTCGACTTCCTCAACAACATGACGTCGCTGATTCATGGCCATGCCCACCCGGTCATCAATGCGGCCATCGTCGCCCAGCTGGAGCGGGGCACCGCGTGGTCCGAGCCAGGCGAAGCGGAGGTCGAGCTGGCCAAGTTGATCGTGAGCCGGGTCCGGTCGGTCGAACGGATCAGGTTCGGGAATTCTGGCACCGAGTCCGTCATGCTCGGTGTCAAGCTGGCGCGCGCGTTTACCGGCCGGGACCGGATCGGGAAGTTCGAGGGGTTCTACCACGGGTACTACGACTACGTCCAGACCAGCGTCCGGAGTTCACCGAGCGCGTGGGGACCGCCGGACGCGCCGGCCACCACGGCCAACTCGGGTGGCCTCTCCTCCTCCGTCCTCGGCGAAGTGGTGACCTTCCCCTTCAATGATCTGGCCGCCGTCGAGCGGCTGTTCGCTCGGCATGGCTCGACGCTGGCCTGCTTTCTGGTCGATCCGCTGGCCAGCCAGTCGGGGGGGCCGGTCCCGGCCCCCGGCTTCCTCGACGGCCTCACCGCGCTGTGCCGCCAGCACGGGGTGGTGCTCCTGTACGACGAGGTGGTGAGTTTCCGGATCGCGCCGGGCGGCGGGCAGGAGAAATTCGGCGGTACGCCCGACCTGACCGCGTTCGGGAAGATCATCGGCGGGGGGTTGCCCGTCGGGGCCATCGGCGGCCGGGCGGAGATCATGGCGCTGCTCGATCCGAGCGGGGGCGGGCCGCGGGTCCTTTCGGGCGGGACGTTCTCCGGCAATCCCCTCACGATGGTGGCCGGCCTGGCGGCGCTCCAGATGCTGACGCCAGAGGAGTTTGCCCGGCTCGATCGGCTCGGCGCCCGGATTCGAGAGGGCGTCAACCGGGTCTTCGAGAACGCCGGCGAACGGATCCGGATGGTCGGCGAAGGGTCGCTCTGCCGGATCAACCCGACGGCCGACGTCGTCACCGATTACCGTTCGTTCGTGAAGAACGCGGTCTCCGCCAGCCGGATGGGGCTCCTCCATCGGCATCTCCTCGACGAGGGGATCATCGTCTCGAAGGCCGGCATGGCCTGTCTGTCGACCCCGATGGGTGAGGCCGAGATCGACGCCTGCGTGGCGGCCGTCGATCGGGCCGTGGCCAAGCTGCCGAGGTGACCACCCTCAAGCGCGGCCTCGGCCCGGTCGAGGCGATGGCGCTGGTGGTGGGCGGCACCATTGGCGCCAGCATCTTTCTGGTGCCGAGCGCCATTGCCCGGGAGGTTGGTTCGCCCGGGCTGGAGTTGGCCACCTGGGTCATCACCGGGCTGATGGCGCTCTGCGGCGCGCTCAGTTTTGCCGAACTGGCCGGCGCCATCCCGGAAACCGGGGGTACCTACCAGTTCCTCAAGCGGGCCTACCCGGGGACGCCGGTGGCGTTCCTGTTCGGCTGGATGATGTTCTTTGCGTATGCGGCGGGGGCCACCGCGGTCACCGCATCGCTGGCGGCCCAGTATGCCGGTCAGTTCGTCCCGGGGCTGACCGACGCCGGGCCGTGGGCCACCCGGCTGCTGACGGTCGCCATCATCATGACGTTCGCGGTGGTCAACTGCCTCGGCGTCCGGGAAGGGGGCCGGACCCAGAACGTCCTGACCGCGCTCAAGGTAGGTGGCCTCCTTGCCGTGGTCGGCGTCTGCTTCCTCCTTGGCGACGGAAGCCTCACGCACTACCTGCCGATCCTGCCCGCCGACCGGACCCCCGGTCAGATGGTGAGCAACGTCGGGACGGCGATGATCCTGACCATCTTCAGCTACAGCGGTTGGTACTTCATCACCCACGTGGCGGGCGAGGTCCGCGACCCGGCTCGGAATCTCCCGCGGGCCATCTTTGGCGGGATGCTGATCCTCATCGCGCTGTACGTCACCATCAACGCGGCGTACATCTGGGTGCTGCCCTTCGAGCGGCTCCGTGATTCGCCGCGCGTCGCGGCCGAGGCCATGGACGCGGTCCTCGGTCCGGCCGGGGCCACCGTGATGGCGATCGTGGTGTTCCTCTCCGGAATCGGTGGCGCCAACGCGCAGCTGCTCAACTATCCCCGGATCACGTTCTCGCTGGCGCAGGACGGGCTCTTCTTCGAGCGGCTGGCGCGGGTCCACCCGACCTGGCACACCCCGGCCGCGGCCATCATGGTGTTCGGGCTGGTGGCGTCGCTCTTTGCGCTGTCCGGGAACTACCAGCAGATCCTCACCTACGTCGGGTTCGTGGGCCAACTGTTCATGCTGCTCACCGTGGCCGGCCTGATCGTGTTGCGGATCCGGGAGCCCGACTTGCCGCGCCCGTTTCGGGTTCCGCTCTATCCCCTGGTGCCGCTCGTCTACATCGCGATTCTGGTCTGGTATCTTGGCAATCTGCTGATCGCGCGATTGGTCCCGAGCCTGGTGGGGATCGGGATCCTCGTGGCAGGGCTGCCGTTCTACTGGTACTGGTCGAGGCGGAAAGGGAGGACCACGGGGTGAGCGTGTTCCGGAGGGACCTGCTGCGGGGTCGGGTGGCCTTCGTGGCCGGAGGGACCAGCGGGATCAATCTCGGGATCGCGCACGCGCTGGCGGCTCACGGCGCGGCCATCGCGGTGCTGAGTCGGAGCGAGGAAAAGGTCGCGGCCGCCATCGCCGATCTGGGCCGGCACGGCACCCCGGTCTCGGGGCAGGCCGGGGACGTCCGCGTCTACGCCGCCGTCGAGCAGGCCTTGGGAGCGGTGGCGGAGACCTTCGGCCCGCCCGACATCATCGTGTCGGGCGCCGCCGGCAACTTCGTGGCGCCGGCCGCCAAGCTCTCGGCCAACGCGTTCAAGACGGTGGTGGACATCGACCTCCTCGGCACGTTCAACGTCCTCCGGGCCGGCTATGCGGTCTGTCGGAAGCCGGGGACCGCGATGATCAACATTTCGGCGGGGCAGTCGACCACCGCGCATTGGGGGCAGGCCCACGTGTCCGCGGCCAAGGCCGGCGTCGACATGCTGACCCGGTCGCTGGCGGGGGAGTGGGGGCCGGAAGGGATCCGGGTCAACGCGATCATTCCCGGTCCGATCGACGGCACCGAAGGCATGGCGCGCCTCGCCCCGACGGCGGAGGCACGTCGCGAGATCGAGTCGCGGATCGCGCTTCGCCGCTATGGAACCAAGGACGAGGTTGCCCAGATGGCGGTTTTCCTGGCTAGCGAGGCGGCGTCCTATGTAACCGGGGCCATCATGTACTGTGATGGGGGGCAGGTGCTGGCCGGTGCCCGGGGCATGCCGGACGGGATCGGCGGGCCGGGATGATCGACCCGGCGCAGATCGGCCGAACGTGGGAGCCGTGGGAGGTGGAGATCGAGAAGGGCCGGCTCCGGCTTCTCGCCAAGGCGATGGGCGAGACCCGTCCGATCTACACGGACGACGCCGCCGCGCGGGCGGCCGGCTATCGCGGGATCGTCGCCCCGCTCACGATGCCGTACTGCCTCCTCGCCGACAGTCCGGGGGGACAGCAGTACCTCGCCGACGTCGGGATTCCCACCGCGCGGATGCTCCACGCCGAGGTGCATCTGGAGTCTCACGACCTGATCTGCGCGGGCGACCGGATCCGAGTCGATCGCCGCCTGTCCGAGATCGTCGTCAAGAAAGGCGGGGCGCTGGAGTTCGTGACCTTCGAATCGACCTTCCGGCACGCTGATGGCGGCGCGCTCGTGGCCACGGTCCGGAGCCTGATGGCCGTGAAGAATCCGACATGAACCTGACGCCGGTCGTCCTCCCGCCGTTGTCCCGGGTGTCGCTGGCCCTCTACGCCGGTGGCTCGTCCGACCACGTCCCGCTCCACCTCGACGTGGACTTTGCCCGCGCCGCCGGGTATCCCGATGTGTTCATGCACGGGATGCTCGGCTGCGCCTACGCCACCCGGGTCCTGACCGAGTGGGTGGCGCCGGAGCGGGTTCGGCATCTCTCGGCCCGGTTCGTGGCGATCACGTATCCCGGTGAAGCGCTGACCGCCACCGGGACCGTGGTCGAATGGGGGATCGACGGGCTTGCCACCCGCTGCCGGATCGAACTCGAACTCCGGAATGCCGCGGGAGAACGCAAGCTGACCGGCCACGCCATCGTCGATGGGCCGGAGGGGAGTCTGCCATGAGTCGAAAGGTGCTGGTGGCCGGCGTCGGGATGGTGCCGTTCGCCAAGCCGGGAAAGAGCGAGCCCTATCCGACGATGGGGTCCAACGCGGCGCGGGCCGCGCTGACCGACGCCGGCGTGCCCTACCGAGCCGTCGAACAGGCGTATGTGGGCTACGTCTTCGGCGACAGTTGCTCGGGCCAGCGGGCGCTGTACGGGGTCGGGATGTCGAGCATCCCGATCGTCAACGTCAACAACAACTGCGCCACCGGTTCGACGGCACTGTTCCTGGCGCGGCAGGCGGTGGCCACCGGGGCGGTCGAGTGCGCGTTGGCCCTCGGCTTCGAGCAGATGGTCCCGGGTCCGCTGGTCAAGATGTACCAGGACCGGCCCACGCCCACGGACGAGTTCGTGGGCGCGGTGGATCGCCAGGACGGGATCGACCGGCAGGCCCCGATCGCGCCTCAGTATTTTGCGGCGGCCGGACGGCAGCACATGGCCCGCTACGGCACCAAGGCGAGCACGTTCGCCAAGATCAGCGTCAAGGCGCGCCGGCATGCGGCCCGGAACCCGTTCGCGCTGTTCCGGGACCCGGTTACCGAGGAGGAGGTGCTGGCCTCGCCGGCCATCGTGGCCCCGCTGACCCGGCTTCAGTGCTGCCCGCCCACCTGCGGGGCGGCTGCCGCGGTGCTCTGCTCGGAGGACTTTGCCCGAGCCCATGGGGTGTCCGGTTCGGTGTCGATCGCGGCGCAGGCCATGACCACGGATGTCGAGGGCACCTTCGACTCCGGTGACATGATGCGGCTGGTGGGCTACGACATGGCCCGCGAGGCCGCGAGTAGGGTCTACCAGGTGGCGGGGATCGGCCCCGAGGACGTCGACGTCGTGGAGCTGCATGACTGTTTCACCGCCAACGAGCTGGTGGCATACGAGGCACTCGGTTTGACCCCGCCGGGCACCGCCGAGCGGTTCGTGGTCGACGGTGACAACACCTACGGCGGGCGGGTGGTGACCAACCCGTCCGGCGGGCTGCTCTCCAAGGGGCATCCGCTTGGCGCCACTGGGCTGGCCCAGTGCACCGAGTTGGTCTGGCAGCTGCGGGGGACCGCTGGCCCGCGCCAGGTGGAGGGGGCCCGGATCGGTCTGCAGCACAACCTCGGACTCGGGGGGGCCTGCGTGGTCACCCTCTATCGAACGGAGCGTTAGGTCATGAGCAAGCTGACCGGCAAGGTGGCCATCGTGAGCGGGAGCGGGCGGGGGATCGGCCGGGCCATTGCCCTCAAGTTCGCGGGCGAGGGGGCCCGGGTGGTGGTCAACGACCTCGATCCGGAGGCCTGCGCCGCGGTGGTGGCGGAGGTGACGGCGATGGGTGGAGAGGCGGTGGGGTGTCCGGGCAGCGTCACCGAAGCGGCGTTCCCGGACCGGTTCGTGAAAACCGCGCTCGACCGGTTCGGCGGGCTCGACCTCATCGTCAACAACGCCGGGTACACCTGGGACAACGTCATCCAGAAGATGACCGACGAGCAGTGGGACGCGATTCTCGATGTCCACCTCAAGGCCCCGTTTCGGATCCTCCGGGCGGCCAGCGAGTATCTCCGAGCCGCGGCCAAGCGGGAGGCCGAGTCGGGGAAGCCGGTGCATCGCAAGGTGGTCAACATCTCGTCGGTGTCCGGGACCAACGGCAACGCCGGGCAGGCCAACTACTCGGCGGCCAAGGCCGGAATCATCGGACTGACCCGGGCGCTGGCCAAGGAGTGGGGGCGCTACCGGGTCAACGTCAACGCGGTGGCCTTCGGCCTGATCGAGACCCGACTCACCACGGCGCCCGCCCATGGGGGCGCCAGCATCGACATCGAAGGCCGGACGATCCCGGTCGGGATCAACCCTGACGCCTTCAGCAAGCTGGCGCAGATCATTCCGCTCGGGCGGGCCGGGACGCCGGAGGACGCGGCCGGCGCGGTCTATCTTCTCTGTCTGCCCGAGGCCGACTACGTCACCGGCGAGTGTCTGACGTGCGGAGGCGGGTACAAGATGGCGTGATCTCCTGGCCCCGCTGGCCACCGGGCCGGCGGGGCGCGAGATTCCCTCCTCCACCACCAACCGCACGGGTTCTCGTGTCTCTCAACCGCTACAGTGCCCGACTCACCCAGGTGCGGTCTCAGGTCGGATCGCGCGCCATGTTGTTCGGGACCGGCCTCACCGAGTCGGATCTCGACAAGGCGCAGGTCGGCATCGCCAGCATGTGGTTCGACGGCAATCCCTGCAACATGCACCTCCTCGGTCTGAGCGAGGCGGTCAAGGCGGGG
>CADEGB010000155.1:5601-9782 GCA_902826755.1 uncultured Gemmatimonadota bacterium | reverse complement strand
CCGCACCCCGTTGAACGGCGACCGCGGATCATCGAAGACAATCCCGGTGACGGCGCCGTTCTGTGTGGCGGTTCCGCAGGCCCCGCCGCGAGCGCGGTCACCATTGCTTTCGACGAAGTAGCACATTTCGATCGGCCGGCCCGTCAGGTCCGACTTCGACGGGTCGTGAAAACGGCTGGGCGCAAAGACCTGGAAGTAGGGATCCATGTGGGCCACCGTTCGCCCCTCGGCCGTCTTGATCGTGAGCGACTGCTGCCAGCTTTCGTGCAATGCCGCCCGGTCATCGGAGTTCCCGCCGGCCACCAACATGTGGCGCTGGACGCAGACGATGTCCGGGATCACCCGCTGTCCGCCGCCGTTCGGCGAGTTGGCCGGCGTCGGAGTCCCCACGTTGATCCGGGCGCCGTCACAGGTCCTCGTGAAGCCGCCGGCCTGGCCGATGGCCGCCATCATCATCACGTGCACCTCGGTCCCGTCGTTGCACTTGGCGTGGTACATCACCTCGTGGAGGTTGTTCGTGAACGCGTCCTTCGAGTGGGTTCCCTGATGGAGCTTGTAGAGGATGTCGCACTTGACCGACAGGACCCCGCCCCCGTTGGCCACCCGCATTTCGACATCGTTCTCCCATTCGTACTTGTGACCGACATGGTCTTCGTGCCGCCGGCCACCCGGATCGAAGGTGTCGAGCTGCTCGTTGGCATAGCCAAGGGGGAAGTCCCCCACCTGCGAATACAGGTCGGAACCGTGGGGGTCCCGCCCGTGCTCGTGCCCGAAGGAACAACCGGTCTCCGGATCGACCGGCGGATGCCAGGTCGGATACGCTTTGCCATCCGGCCCCACGGTCGAGAACTTCTGGTGCACCGCGATCGGACAGGTGTCGCCCGCGCCGGGACGCCAGGCGGCAAACGCCACGCTCGGCGGTGCGTTGAGGGCATCACTGGCGCTGGGTCCGGACGGGTCGCCGCACCCGGACAGGACGACCACGGCCAACGCCGCCAGGGAACCGAGGAAAGGAGCACGATGCATACGGACCTCGAGTGAGTTGACGACTCAGTGCCAGGTAACGCCGAGCCCTAGCTGGAGCAGGAGCACGTTGGCCTTGTTCGGGAGCTTGTTGCGCTCGTAGTTGGTGCCGTCGTCCCGTTCGGTGGACAGAGTCCCCCCTGCCGACGCCACGAGGTTGAGATAGGGCACGAATGACATCCGGGGATTGACCCGGATCTCGTACCCCGTGCCGACGTTGCCGGTAAAGCCGCCGGCGGAGAGGCCGGTCGTCAGGTCCTCGTTGTTGTCGTCCTCGGACCACTGTTTGTACCGCGAGATCCCGAAGCCGCCTTTGAAGAAGTAGCCGTGCCGCGGATTGGGATACCAATACCCGTTGCCGGTCAGCGAAACGACCCGCTGGTGGCCGGTTTCATCGGTTCGCATCCACGCATTGGCTTCCGCGCCGACGAGCAACCGACCGTTGACCGTCGTCCCCACCCGGAGGTAGCCCGACGTTCCGCGACTTCCCTGCTCCCCATCGCAGATCTGGCATTCGAGCATGGCGGCCCCCGCCCCCAACCCGGCGCCGACCCAGGTTCCCTGTCTCGCGTAGATCGGCGCGTCGGCCGGGACCGGCGCGGAGGCTTTGCTCTTCGTCGCGACCGGCGCGGGCTGCGCGGCCGCCGGTGTCCCGGGACGGGCCGTCTGCGCGGCGGCATCGCCAACCGACGCGCCCACCAGCGCGAGAATGAACGGCAACGTTCCCAACCTCATCGGGTACTCCTCCTCAGGGCCAGGCGACCGTCGCGCTGCAACGATCGTCCGGCGTGGCTTCGTGATGATGACGTGAAAGGCAGATTGCATGCCGATGAACGGCGACTCGCCGATCCATCAGCGGGAGGACGTCGTCGAACCCGAATCACGCACAAGTGCAAAGACCGGCACACCAATCGGCCGCGCAGAGACCGCTTTCGCGTCACGGCTGCGAGCCCATGTCGATCTCAGCATAGCGGTTCGCCCCGAAGCGGAGGCCGGGGGGGAATTGGGAGGCTGCAGTGGGGTGCGCGGCGGGTTAGATCACCGCGATTCGGGGAGCGATGGGCGGAACGAGTCAGCGGATCGTGACGGTCTCCCCCGCCTTCCGGGCTCCGCGGATAGCCCAAAGCCCGACGAAAAGGACGCCGCCCACGGCAATCGCCACTCCGACGGCTCGTGGCCAGGCCCACAGGTCCGCGATCGCGGGCCCCGTAAAGGCGAAGTAGGCGGTACCGGACGCCCAGGCGAGAAACGGCATGGCCCTGGCCGCCGTCGCGCCGGTCCAGCGGACGATTCCGGCGACGACCAACCCGCTCGCCACTGACCCGGCCAGCGTCCACGACCAGGGTGCCAGAGCCGCCAGGGGCGCCAGCGACGCGGTGCCACCCGCCGCCCCGTTAGGCGCGAGAAAGTACCCGACGATGAACCCGGGCAGGGCCGCCGCGAACAGTCCGAATGGCGTCAGCAGCCACGCCTCGGTCCGCCGCCCCGGCCCGATCAGCTGGGCCAGATTTCGGGGGCCGGCCAGATCGAGACATCCTCGAGGCGTGCAGACTACGCACGCCCCACACCGCCCCCGCTCGAGGTCGACGAGCGGCGCCTGACCATAAAGCCGTTCGATGGGAAGAATCGGACAGAGCGCGTTGCAGAAGGCGGACCGGACCGAGTACCTCGCCCCGAGGAGGACGGCCAGGAGGCCGATCAGGAGGCTGGCCGCCACCACCGAAGCTCCATAGTGGTTGAAGAGCACGAGCCGCGCCGGCACCAGGACATGAAAAAGGATCAGACCGGCCACGCCGAGGCCCCACTGGAGCCTGGCACTGGGCGGTGCCGGCCGGCCGAACCGGTTACCTAACTCGTTCAGCGTGGCGAGGGGACAGACCCCTCGCCATAGAACCGGCGTCACGAAGAGCGATGCGGCAATGGCGGGCACCGCGGCCCCCCAGAGCACCGCAAGGCCAGTGGCCGGCATCATCCAGAGCAAAGCCAGGACAGCCACCAGGGCGATGAGCGCCACGACCCGCCCGGCTCGCCAGAGCCGGACGGTTGCGGGGACGGGTTGGATGACGTGGACTTTCGACACGATTCCTCGGGGCCAAGTGGAGAAAACGCCCCTCGGGCCACCGTGTCAAGGAACCTGGCGGGTCAACCGGTTTCCAGCGCCAGCGCCCGATCCGCTTGGGCCAGCCGCTCCGCCAACCGCCGGGCACGGACCTCGGTCCGGATCGCCCAGACGAAGAAGAACACCACCACCGCCCCTGGAAGCAGCCACCAGGCGGTGGCACCACCGTCCCCGTCGGTCGAGCGCTCCCCGCGCAGCACCCACCAGGCGATCGGGACCGCTTCGATGGCCAACAGCCCGATCACGAACCGCGCTGCCCGGCGCTCCCGGCGGCACCGCTCCCGAGCCAGTGTCAGGTAGGCCCGGGTCGTCTGGCCCAACGGCCGCCAAACCCCGGCCCGGTTCCACAACGCGAAGGCCCAGACCGCCGCCGAATGGACCAGGGCCACCGTCCCGAACACTACCGCCTCCCGGGACCCGGTGGCGACCACCCACCAGGCCAACGCGCCCAGGATCCCGATGGTGATCACGACCTCGCAGACGAGCGCGATCTCGAGGCGCCGGTTCTGCCGCCGAACCAGTTCCAGGACCCATCCGGCGTCGACCGGCCCCTCCCGAACCTCACCCCAGGTCGAGCTGAGGCGCTCCCATTCCGCGTCTCGCACCACGCTCATTGACTCCCTCCTTCCGCTGCCAAGAGGTCCCGCAGTTCCCGGCGGGCTCGCGACAACCGGACCGCCACGTTGTTTTCGGTAATTCCCAGGACTTCGGCGATCTCGGCGTGGGCCAGGCCTTCCAGGCTGAGCAACACGACCTGCCGGTGTCCCTCGCCCAGCCGTTGCACCGCCCCGAGCAGGCGATCCCGCTCGGCGGCGGCGGTGGCCAGGGTCTCGGGGCCAGGGGCCCGGTCCCGGATGTCGTCACCGAGGGGAGCCGGGTCAGGTTTCCGGCGCCCGCGGAAGGTGAGGCCCCGATTGTGCCCAATCCGGAACGCGAAGGTCCGCTCGCTGCAATCGCCCCGGAAGGACGGGAGCGCCCGCCAGAGCGCCAGGCAGATCTCCTGGAACAGCTCGTCGGCATCAGCCGCCGTTCGCCCATA
>CADEGB010000155.1:0-5591 GCA_902826755.1 uncultured Gemmatimonadota bacterium | reverse complement strand
GACGGAGCGCCGGACCCTCGCGGGCCAGGATCCGCTCGAACCGTTCGAGATCGGAGGACATGGAAAGGGTGGTCCCGGCCGGACGGAAAACCTTACCGGGCACCGCCGCCACCCGGCCGGGCGGCGGTTAGTTGCGGGGTTGCAGCACCATCTGGACGTAGGTGGAATCGGTCGGATTCCTCCCCTGCACGAGCTTGACCGGAATCCCGAGGGTGTCGAAGGGGGCCAGCCCACTGCCGATGGGTGGGGTCACCGCCAGGCTGGCCGTCCCGGTTTGAGGATCCTCGCCGGTCAGGAGGAAGAGAAAGAGGAACCGGCCATTGTCATCCCCGATGACCGTGGCCTGGCTCAGCAGCTTGGCGGAGCCATTGGTGACCGCCGAAAGGAGTTCGACGGTAACGAGGGGCCCCCCAACCGCGGACCCATCCTGTCGGGTGACCTGGCCGGTGACCACCGCGATGGTTTCCTTGGACGAATCAATGCCCGTCGTGCTGAGACATCCCGACCCCACCACCGCGGCCAACGCGAGCCCTGCTGCTGCCGTCCAGCGCATCCTGCCTCCCGATCGGGCGCGTCGGGCGCCCCGTGATCATTCAACGTAATCGAGGTCTTTGCCGAAGGTCTCGTCCAGACCCACCAACGCGAGCACCGCGATCCCGAGCACGATGACACCCACGGCCAGCCCTCCCCCCACCACGCCGAGCCCGGCGCCGTCGCGACACGTCTGGAACGCCCAGGTCATCGGCACCACCGCGCCCCGAACGAAGTTGGGAGCCGTGGTCGTGGCCGTGGCGCGAAGGTTGGTGCCGAACTGCTCGGCCGCCATGGTGATGAAGACAGCCCAGTACCCGATCGTGAAGCCCATGGCCGCGCAGAGGACGTAGAACCCGGTCAGCGTGGTGGCCACTTGGAGGAAATAGGCGGCGCAACCCGCCACCGTCAGGGCCAGGAACAGGGCGATGGCCTTCCGGCGACTGCGAATCCATTGGCTCAGCAAGCCACTCGCCAGATCCCCGACCACCAGGCCAGCGTAGAGCCAGAGGATTGCCCGCCCGGCGCTCGGGGTGTAGCTGAGCCCCATGGCCTTGGTGAACTCCGGAGCGAACGTCACCAGGATGCCGATCACGTACCAGATCGGCACGGCCACCATGATCACGGCAAGGTACCGGACCACGCGGCCTCGGTTGGTGAGCAAGGCCAGGAAGTTCCCCCGGGCCACGGTGGTCGCCTTGGTCTGTTGGAACATGTGGCTCTCTCGGACACTCACCCGGAGCACCAACAGCGCCAATCCGAGGACCCCACCCACCACGTAGGCCACCCGCCAGTCGAAGTTCTCCGCCACCAGTTCGGCCGCGATCGCGCCGAGAATGCCGACCGACGCCACCAGGGTAGTGCCGTATCCCCGGCTCTGCCGGTGCATCAGTTCGGCCACCAGCGTGATCCCTGCCCCCAATTCGCCCGCCAGGCCGATGCCCGCAATGAACCGGAGCGCGCCGTACATCGGCACCGAGGTCACCATCGCGTTGGCCAGGTTGGCCACGGAGTACATCAGGATCGAGCCGAAGAGGACCGACAGCCGGCCTCGCCGGTCGCCGAGAACGCCCCAGAGGATCCCGCCCACCAGCATCCCGAACCTCTGCAGGTTGAGGAGCCGGACGCCGGCATCGAGAAACTGATCTTCGGGCACCCCGATCGCCACGAGGCTCCGGACCCGGACCACGCTGAAGAGGATGAGATCGTAGATGTCGACGAAATAGCCGAGGGCGGCGACGAGAATCGCGAGGTTGGCGGCGCGGCGGTCGAGCATGAATCGTCCTGTCGATGGGTCGCTACGAAACGGGCGGGCGGGCCAGCCAGCCGACCACGTGCCACGAAATTCAGTTAGCTTAACGAATCATTTGGTTGCCGGGACCACCAACGCTACACCGTCGTTCGAAATCCGTAAAGCCGGAGGTCGTCATGTCCGTCACCGATTTGCGTCAGGCTCGCGTCGGGCAGTTGGCCGTTCGTGTTCATGACCTCGATCGCGCCACCGCCTTCTACCGGGACACCCTCGGTCTGCCCTTCCTGTTCGCGTTTCCGGGGCTCGCCTTTTTCCAGGCCGGCGAGGTCCGCCTGATGCTCTCCAAGGCGGAAAGCCCCGAGTTCGACCACCCGGGGTCGGTGGTGTACTATACGGTCTCGGACGTTCCGGCCATTCACCGGGCGCTCGCCGCCCGCGGCGTCGCGTTCCTCGATGAACCCCACGTGGTCCACCGGGCGCCGACGTACGAGTTGTGGATGACGTTCTTCAAGGACACCGAAGGCAATCACGCCGCCCTGATGGCGGAGAAGCCGATCTGACATGGGCACCGCGCTTTCCCATCCCGAGGCCCGCATCGACCTCACCGCCGCGCTCCGGTGGGCCGAACGTCTCGGACTCAACGAGGGGATCGACAATCATTTCAGTTGCGCCGTCAGCGACGACGGCCACCGGTTCCTGGTCAACCCCCTCGGCCTCCACTGGCGGGAAATCCGCGCGAGTGACCTGGTCCTGGCCGCGGCCGATCGGACAATCCTCGAGGGATCGCACCAGGTCGAGGACACCGCCTTCTTCATCCACTCGCGACTCCACCTGAACCACCCGCGAGCCCGGGCGGTACTCCACACGCACATGCCGTACGCCACCGCGCTCACCATCATGGAGCACGGCCGGCTCGAGATGGTCTCGCAGAACGCGCTCCAGTTTCATGGCCGGGTGGCGTATCTCGACGACTACGAGGGGCTGGCCCTCGATCATACCGAGGGCGACCGGATGGCCGCCGCCATGGGCGACAAGACCGTCCTCTTCCTCGGTCACCATGGCGTGATCGTCACCGGCTCGACCATCCACGCCGCCTGGAACGATCTCTACTTCCTGGAACGGGCCTGCATGGTCCAGGTCCTGGCAATGTCGACCGGCCGGGCCCTCCGACAGATTCCGGAACGGGTCATCACCGAAATGGTCCGGGCCATGAACGCCAATCCGGACGCCGTCGACCAGCCCCGCAAACACCTCGAGGCGCTCAAGCGGATTCTCGATCGGGAAACACCCGACTTCCGCAACTGAGGCCGACCGTGGATCAGGGTCGCTCGCGCCCTCGAGACCACACCACTCGACCGCGGAGTACGACCAGTTCGACGCGGCGGACGTTCCGAATGTCCGCCAGCGGGTCGGCCCCAAGCAGGACCAGGTCGGCCAAACGGCCCGGTTCCACGGTGCCAAGCGAGTCGGCCTGCCGGAAGTAACGGGCCGGCTCCACCGTCGCCGCCTGGATGGCCTCCAAGGGGGAAAGGCCAAGGCTGTCGACCAGGAAACCGAGTTCCTCATGAAGCGAGGCGCCGGGCACGAGGGTCAAGACCCCGAGATCGGTGCCCGCCATCAGCTTGACGCCGGCCGCGCGGAGGAGGCGGACCCCAGCCAGACCACCGACCACCATGGTTCGATACGCTTCGAGCGGCGCGTCGTACGCCTTGAGCTCGCGCTGCGCCTTCCAGAAGTCGCGCAACGCCGGGGTTACCAGCGCGAGGTCGGGGTCGCCGCTGGTGCCGACCACCCGGGCTTCGGTCACGCTGTCAGGGACGAATCGACCGAACGACGCGGCGAGGGTTGGGGTGATCCAGACCTCGCCGGCGGCGTAGGCCCTGGCCAGGCTGTCCCGCTGCCCGGCCGGAAGGCTCATCAACTCATCGAGGCCCTCGATGTGTTCGATGCTTCGCTGACCGGCCGCCAGCGCCGCCGCCAACCCGATGGCGCGGCTCGGCTGATGCCCCGCCACCAGCAGCCCCCTCGCGCGAGCCGCTTTCACCAGCGTCGCATACACCGCCGCCCGAGGAGCGTTCCGGATCTTCAGTACTTCGACCTGGAGCCCGGCGATCGAGTCGACGGCCCGGATGGCGTCCGCTTCGGTCTCGACGGGAATCCGCTCGTCGAGGCCCCGGGACAAACCAGGCACGCCGAGGCCCCGGACCCGCGCGAGCCAGGCGGCGTTTTCCACGATCGGGCCGGCCAGTCGAATGCGCGGACTGAGCCACTCGCCCCGTTCCCCCTCGTCCCGCCACTGCCGTACCGCGGCCAAGTCGCCACCCAGATCGCGGACCGAGGTGATGCCGTGGCGGACCAGGTCCGGCAGGCCGGCGCGGCCAAGGGCGCTGAGGTGCACATGAGTGTCCCACAGGCCGGCGATGAGATAGCGGCCCCGGCCCTCGATCCGGTCGGCATCGGCCGGGATCGACACTTGGTCCACTGGGCCCACGGCGACGATCCGTCCCTCTCGAACCACCACCGTCGCGCCAACCTGCGGCGATCGGCCGGTGCCATCGACGACCGTAACGCCCACGATAGCGACAGGACGCTGGACGGCCGCGGGAGGCTGGGCCGACCCTGGGCCGACGGCCAGGGCCAGGAACCCTGTCACCAACCAATGAACCGAGGAGAGGTGCTTCACGTGCGCTCGTACGCCGGCCCTTCCCGACCGGTTTCAGAACCGATCGGGATCTTCATGACCCGCAGCGAACCGACTTCAAACCGGCTCAGGCCGGCAGCCCGTCGAAGAACGTCTCCATCCGCTTCCGGGTAGCCGCATCCGGGAGCCGTCCCCGAGCCGCCCCGAAGTTGTCCTCGAGGTGCTCGATCCGCCGCGTACCCGGAATCGCCATGGTGACGGCCGGATGGGAGATCACATATTTGAGGAAGAACTGCGGCCAGGTCTTGCAGTCGAAATCGGCCGCCCAATCCGGCAGTGGGACCGTGGCCAGCCGCGCGAAGTTGGCGTTGGCGCGGTTCCGTCCGCCGAACGGCACGTTGATCATCACCCCGATGCCCTTGTCCTTGGCCAACGGCAGCAGTTCGTCCGCCACGCCCCGATTGCCGAGCGAGTAGTCGACCTGGATCAGGTCGAGTTGGTGCGTCTTCATGTGCTCGAGCAGGGCCGGATATTGGGTGTCGCTGGAGGTCGAGATGCCGAGGTACTTGATCTTCCCCGCCTGTTTCCACTCCCGCATGGCGGGGATCAGCGCGTCCACCCCCTGAAGGTTGTGGACGAGGAGACCGTCGATCCGATCGGTCTTGAGTCGCGAGAGCGAGGTCTCGAACAGGGTGCGCCCTTGGGCCAGGTCATCGCCAGGGGCCGTGATCTTGGTGACGAAGAACACCTTGCTTCGGAGGCCGAGCTCCGACGACAACTCCCCGAGGACCGACTCCGACTCGCCCCGGGCATAGCCGGTAGCGGTGTCGTACACCGAGCCCCCCAACTCCACGAACCGCTTCATCAAATCCCGCAGCACCGGCCGAAGCTCGGCCGACAGGTTATAGGCGTTCGTCCCGATCCCGACCACCGGGATCTTCTCGCCGGAGCCCGGCATCGCTTTGGTGATCAGGGCTCCTTGCTCGGCCAACGCCCGGGCCGGCCAGCCGAGAGTCAGGCCGGCGCCGGCCACGAGTCCGGCCTTGATCAGGTCACGACGGGAGGGAGCAGCACGGGTCGTCATCTGGATACCTCACGACAAGGGGGGACGGGGGCGGACTGGATCACCGATCCGATCTGACGGTACGGATCGATCCGACTCGACTT
>CADEGB010000154.1 GCA_902826755.1 uncultured Gemmatimonadota bacterium | reverse complement strand
CTCCCGGGCAAATACTTGGGGCTCCCGGGCGTAGCAGATCCCGCAGCCGATGCAGGCCTCCGGGTCGACCGAGAGGGCCACCTCCCGCTGCGGGTGGATCCCCGGGGGGAGTCCTTCGAGGTCGCGGGGGAGCTGGTCGAGGGTGGCGTTGAGGGCCCGGAATCCCTCGGCGATCAGGTAGGGGGTCCGGTTGAAGGAGAACATCGAGATCCGATCCACCCGCGGGCGGACCAGGACGATCGGTGGATCGGTCCAGTCCCGGAGCAGCTCCTCGGCCAGCGTGTTCATCACGATCTCGAGGCCGCGGGCGTAAGTGGAGGCGAACCCCTGCCGCTCCACCGCGTGCCGCCGGGCGCCCGCGCCTCCGACATCGACCGCGATGATCGGCCCCCGGCAGACCGCCATCGCCGCCCGGATCGGGAGGTGTTCCATGACGGCGCCGCCGACGCAGACCTGGCCGTTGATGGGCCTGGGGTCCAGGATCCCGGGCAGCGCGCAGGACGCGAAGACCGCGTCGCCGACCCGGGCGTCGGTCAGGCCCGGCAGACCCCAGAGCATCTGGTTGCCACTGTTGAGATCCACGGTGTTGATCACCAGCCGGCGGGGCAGGTCGTCGAAGGTCCGGGACCCGACCAGCGAACCGATCAAGTGCTCCAGCGGATCCCGCCGGTAGACCGCCGGTGAGAGCATCCGTTTGAGGGCCATGTCGAGGTGGGCCACCCGGAACACGTCGGCCCGCTTGAGCGCCAGGGCCCGGTCCTCCATCTCGCGGAGCGGCATGCCGGTGGCCCAAGCGGCCCCGATCAACGCCCCGATGCTGCACCCCACGACCACCTCGGGAACCAGCCCTCGTTCCTCGAGGGCACGGAGCACCCCGACGTGGGCCAGTCCCTTGAGACCGCCGCCGCCGAGGACCAGGCTGAATTGAGAACGGGCTGTCATGGTAGGATATTATCGATGATCCATCTTCTTCGATAATGGGAGGTTCGCTTGACGCTCGACTTGGCGGCGACCGGGACAGCCCCGGCGGGGACCACCGGCTACGATGTGGCCGAGCTGCGACGGGTGGAGTTCCCGTGGGCCGATGAAGCGATCTACCTGAATCATGCCGGGGTGGGCCCCCTGCCGGAGCGCGTCCGCAAAACCCTCGAGGCCTACGGTCGTGACCGCGCCGCCGCCCATCGCCTGACGGACGATCACTATTTCCGGATCCTCGACCGGTCCCGCGAGCTCACCGCCCAACTTCTCAACGCCGATCCCGCCGAAATAGCCCTCTCGACGAATACGAGCTACGGGATCAACCTGGCCGCCCTGGCGCTCCCGCTCGAGCCCGGCGACATCGTCCTGGTCAGCGATCACGAATTCCCCGCCAACGTGTTTCCGTGGCGGCAGTTGGCTCGACGGGGGGTGACCCTCGAGCTGATTCCGGTCACGGCTCAGGGCTGGCCCGACGAGGCCCGGATGCTCGAGCGGCTTCCGGACCCCCGGGTCAAGGTCTTGGCCCTGTCCCTGGTCCAGTTTCACAACGGGTACCTTGCCGACATCGCTGCCCTCTCCGCGGCCACTCGGGCCACCGGGACCTGGTTCGTCGTCGACGCCATCCAGGGCCTCGGCCAGGTTCCCTTCGATGTCCGGGCCACCCCGGTGGACATGCTCGCCTGTGGGGCCCAGAAGTGGCTTCTCTCGCCGTGGGGCTCTGGATTCACCTACGTCCGTCGTGACCTGATCGAGCAGCTCGAACCGCCCCTGGCCGGTTGGACCGCGTTCGACGGCACCGACGACCTCACCACCCTGTGCGCCTACGATGGAGCCTGGCGTCGGGATGCCCGTCGATTCGAGTTGGTCACCCTGCCGTTTCAGGATTTTCTCGGCATGAACGGGTCGATCGGATTGCTGCTCGAACTCGGGGTCGAGGCCGTCCAAGCCCACCTCCGCCGGATCAACCAGCCGGTCATCGAGTGGGCTCACCGTCGGGGCGTGGCGCTGACCTCGCCAGTGGACGCGCACGGGTCCGGAATGGTCTGCCTCGTGCCGTCCGACCCGGCCGCCGCGTACGCCCGGCTCACCGAAGCTGGGGTAGTATCCTCCCTCCGGGAAGGCGCCGTTCGGCTCAGTCCCCATTGCTACAACACCGTCGACGAAATGGTTCGAGTGGCCGCGCTGCTCGACCAGGTCGTCTGACGGACCGACCTTCTCGAGGCGTTCCATGACCACGCTGCTCGAAACGATTCAACGCGGCTACCGCGCCGAAACGCCGGTCGTCACCCTCGGCGCCGCACTCGACGGTCCGTCGCTCATTCCGGAACCGAAGATCGCCATTCCGCTTGCCATGATGAACCGGCACGGGTTGATCGCCGGGGCCACCGGGACCGGCAAAACCAAGACGCTGCAGCTGCTGACCGAACAGCTCTCCGCCCAAGGCGTGCCGGTTTTCGTGGCGGACATCAAGGGCGACCTCGCCGGGCTGGCCGAGCCGGGAGTGGCCAACGCGCGGATCGACGAGCGGGTCGCGGCGGTCGGGTGCAAATGGGAGCCTCGGGAGGCCCCGGTGGAGTTCGTCAGCCTGACTGGCACCCGGGGCGCTCAGCTCCGTGCCACCGTCAGCTCCTTCGGTCCGCTGCTCCTCGCCAAGGTCCTCGAGCTGAACGACACGCAGGCCAGCGTCTTGAGCCTGGTGTTCAAGGCGTGCGACGACCAGGGGCTTCCGCTCCTCGATTTTACCGATCTCCGCGCGGTGCTCAAGCACCTCGCCAGTGAACAGGGCAAGCCCCTCCTGGCCGAATACGGCGGGATGGCGCCGGCCACGGTGGGTGTGCTCCTCCGGAAGATGGTCGAGCTGGAACAGCAGGGCGCCGATCGCTTCTTCGGCGAGCCGGAGTTTGACGTTCATGATCTTCTCGGCGTCACCTCCGACGGCCGCGGGATCGTCACCTGCCTCGAGTTGGCGGATTGTCAGGACAAGCCGGCCCTCTTCTCCACGTTCATGATGTGGCTCCTCGCGGAGTTGTATCAGAATCTCCCCGAGGCCGGCGATCTTCCCAAACCGAAACTGGTGTTTTTCTTCGACGAGGCCCATCTCCTGTTCCGGGATGCCTCGAAGCAGTTCCTCGACCAGATCGAGCAGGTGGTTCGACTGATCCGTTCCAAGGGAATCGGGATCTTCTTCGTCACCCAGACACCCAAAGACGTACCCGATGAGGTGCTCGGGCAGCTGGGGAATCGGGTCCAGCATGCTCTCAGGGCCCATACCCCCGACGACGAGGCGGCGCTACGGGCCACCGTTCGGACCTTCCCCAAGACCCCGTTCTACGACCTCCAGGAGACGATCACCTCACTCGGTATCGGGGAGGCCGTCGTCACCGGGCTCGACGAACGCGGGGTGCCGACCCCGGTCGTGGCCGCTCGACTCGTACCGCCTACCAGCCGGATGGGACCGCTCACCGAGGAGGAGTTCAGCCGAGAGCTGGCCTCGTCCGACCTGATGCGGGAGTACGGCACTCCCATCAATCGGGAGAGCGCCGCCGAGATCCTGGCGCGACGGTTGGCGGAGTCGGCGCCGCCGGCCGGGCCATCGCCGAGCCGGTCGCGCGGTCCGTTTCGGGAGCCGGAAACGCCGCCGGCGCGCCGACCGAAGGCTGGAGGCGGCATCCTCGGCGCGCTGACGTCCAACCTGGCCCGGACGGTTGGCCGGGAACTGGTGCGGGGGGTGTTCGGAATGCTGGGTGGGCGGGCGCCACGCGGCACCCGCCGTTCCCGGTGGTAGGCGTCCTACTTCTTGGCGACGCTCTCCTCTTTGAGGATCTTCTTGGCAAACCAGAAGACCATCCACGCCACGATCAGGAAGTCGAGGCCGGCGCCCAGGATCGGGCCGATGCCGAACGGCCCGAGCTTGAGGGTGCGCCAGTCGCCGCCCGGCGTGACCATGCCAACGATCGGCATGATCAGGTTGTCGACGATCGCCGTGACGAGGCCGCCGGCCTTCCCGCCGATGATCACCGCAATCGCCAGACCGATGACGCCGTATTGCTTCAGGAACGCCATGAACTCTTTGCCCATGATACTCTCCGGGTGAAAGACCGCCGTCGGCGGCCCGTTGGTGGGTTGCGGTGTTGTCGGTGTGGGGGATTCCCTACGGGACGGCGGCCAATGTACCGTCCGACCACCGGGTCATCAAGGGCGACTGAAACTCGGGCAGGACGCAGCGCCTCGCGCTAAACCACCCGAACGAAGGCGAAGTGCCTCTTGCCTTTCTGAAGAGCCACGAACCGATCCCCCAGCAGGTCCACCGGGGTGAGCGTCCGATCGGGCGCGTCGACCTTGGAGCCGTTGACCGAGAATCCCTGGCCCTGAATCCCGCGGCGGGCGTCGCCCTTTGACGACGCCAGCCCGGTGTCCACCAGCAGGTCGACCAGGCTCAGGCCTTCGGCCAGCCGGGCCCGCTCGACGACGACCGTCTTGACCTCGTCCGCCACGACGGCCAGCGTGTCGACATCCGTACCGGCCAGATCTCGCCCCCCGAACAGCACTTCGCTGGCCGCGATCACGCGGAGCGCCGTGTCCTCCCCATGGACTCGACCGGTCACGTCGCGCGCCAACACCCGTTGCGCCGATCGGCGCCCCGGATCGGCCCGCTGCTCCGCCATGATGCCCCCGATCTCCTCGAGCGAAAGCGTGGTGAAGGTCCGGAGGAGACGCTCGATGTCCTGATCGTCGGTGTTGAGCCAGAACTGGTAAAACTTGTAGGGCGACGTCCTGATCGGGTCGAGCCAGACGTTCCCACCCTCGCTCTTGCCGAACTTGGCTCCGCTCGCGGTGGTCAGGAGCGGCAGCACCGCGCCGTGGGCCTGATCACCCTCCTTCCGGCCGATTAGCTCGATCCCGGCAGTGATGTTGCCCCACTGATCGCTGCCGCCCATCTGGAGCTCGCAACGCTCGGTCCGATTGAGGTGCCAGAAGTCGTAGGCCTGCACCAGCATGTAGGCAAACTCGGTGAACGAGATGCCGGCCTCGAGCCGGCTCTTGACCGAGTCTTTCTGAAGCATGTAGCTGATCGTGAAGTGCTTCCCGGCGTCCCGGAGGAAGTCGAGCAACGTCAACGGTTGGAGCCAAGCGGCGTTGTTGAGGAGCTTGGCGCCGCGGGGGCCGTCGAAGTCCAGGAACCGCGCCAGCTGCGACTGAATGGCCCGGGCGTTCGCGTCCACCGCCTCGAGGGACAGCATCGGTCGCTCGTTCCGCTTGCCGCTCGGGTCGCCGACGAGCCCCGTACCCCCGCCGATCAGCGCGATCGGGCGCCCGCCGAGCCGTTGAAGCCAGACCAGCGCCATGACCGGCACCAGATTGCCGACGTGCAGGGAGTCCGCGGTGGGATCGAACCCGACGTACCCGGTAATCGTCCCCCGGGCAAGGCGGTCGCTCAGGCCGGGCGTGGCGTCGTGGAGCATCCCTCGATCGCGGAGGGTCGTCAACAGGTCGGTCATAGGGTCGGAAAAGCTACCACCCCCCGCCCACCCCCTGCCAACCCGACCCCCTGCCATTCCGACCCCCTGTCCCCCTACCTTGCCTCCCCATGGCCCCCCGGGTGTTCCGGTTCCTCGGTCGCTGGTGGCATTCCCCCACGATCCGATTCCGCCTGCTCCTCACCTTCGGCGCGATCGCCTGCTTTTCGATCGCGCTCCTGGCGGGCGCCCGGTTCAACGTCTGCGCGCCGGTGGGGGCCTGTCCCTCCATTGCGAGCCTCGAGTCGTACGATCCCGACCAGGCCTCCAAGGTCTACGCCGCCGACGGCCGGTTGATCACCGATTTCGGGCTCCAGCGGCGGACCGTCGTTTCGTTCAAACAGATTTCGCCCGCGGTCATCGCGGCGTTTCTCTCGACGGAGGACCGTCGCTTCTATCAGCATGGCGGCATCGACTTCATCCGGGTGTTCGGCTCGGTCAAGTCGATTCTCCAAGGCAAGCGGCTCCAGGGGTTCTCGACCATCACCATGCAGCTGGCCGGCAACCTCTGGCCGGACCAAATCGACCGGTCCCAGCGGAGCGGCTTTGCCGGGGTCAGTCGGAAGCTGCGCGAAGCTCGGATGGCGCTCGAGATCGAGCGGAACTACCCGAAGGACAAAGTCCTCGAGCTCTACCTCAACCAGATCAATCTTGGCAATGGCGCCTACGGCGTCGAGGCGGCCTCGCTTCGCTACTTCGGCAAGACCGCCCGCCAGGTCAACGTGGCCGAGGCCGCGATGCTGGCCGCCATTCCGAAGGCCCCCACCCGCTACAATCCTCGGCGCAACCCGGACTTTGCGGTCCAACGCCGCAACCTGATCATCAACCTGCTCCGCGATCACGGGAAACTCGCCCCCGAGTCCGCGGAGGCGTGGAAGGCGTATCCGCTGGCTCTTTCGTCCCGATCGGATTTCACCGGGGTCGGCGACTACTTCGTCGAGTACGCGCGCCAGGTGCTCCAGGCCCGCTTCGGGGGCGATCTCTATCGGTCGGGCCTTCGGGTGTACACCACCCTCGACCTCGACATGCAGCAGGCGGCGGAACGGGCCATCGAGACCCAGTTGACCCGGGTCGAGGAAGACGCCAAGGCGTATGGCAAGTTCCCGCATCGCACCTTCCGGCAGTATCTCGAGAAGCGCGACCCCGACGCCGATGAAGGCGACCAGGGCCCCTACTCACCCTATCTCCAGGGTGCCATCGTCACCGTCGAGGCCAGGACGGGCTACATCCGCGCCCTCGTCGGCGGGCGCGATTTCGCCGATTCGAAGTTCAACCGCGCCACCCAGGCGGCCCGCCAGGCGGGGTCGACGTTCAAGCCGTTCGTCTACGCCGCGGCCCTCGAGGCCGGCTATCGCCTGAGCGACATCTACGAGGACTCGCCCGTCGAGATCGAAATTCCGGATCAGCCCCCGTGGGCGCCCAAGAACTACGATCTCAAGTACCGCGGCAATCTGAGCATGCGCGAAGGCCTCTACGATTCCCGCAACACCATTGCCGTCAAGGTCGGGATGGATGTCGGGATTGGGGCGGTCATCAAGGAAGCCGCGGCCGCCGGAATCACCAGTCGGATTCCCCGCGTACCCTCGATCTTCATCGGCGCGGCCGAGGTGACGCCGCTCGAAATCACCGCAGCCTACGCCACGTTTGCTAACCTTGGCGTCCGGGTGGCGCCGACGGCCATCCTCCGGGTCGAGGATGCCGCCGGGAACATCATTTGGCAGCCGGAAACGAAGCAGACCCGAGTCATGGATCCCGAGCACGCCTGGCTCATTCTCGACGGCCTGCGCGACGTGATGCGCAAAGGCACCGCGTCCGGTCTCATGCCGCGGGCCGGCATCAACCTGCCCGCCGGGGGCAAGACCGGCACCACCAATGACGGCATGGATGTCTGGTTCATCGGGTTCACCCCTGATCTCGTCACCGGCGTCTGGATGGGCTTCGACAAGAAGCAGGTCATCATGTCGAACGCCCAAGGCGGGCGGTTGGCCGCTCCGGCCTGGGGACTCATGATGAAAGACGTCTACGAACGCCGCCGGGTGCCGTCCCCGTGGGCCCTGCCGGATGGCGTCACCTCGGTCATCATCGATCGGACCACCGGGTTCCTGGCCGGCCCCGGTTGTCCGTCCACCAACGTCGGACCCGAGTTTTACTACCCCGGCACCGAACCGACGGAGCGGTGCTCGGCCCACCAATGACGCAGCCGCCAGCCGGCCCGGTTCGCCTCCGGGCCGAGTGGCTGGTTCCGGTTGCTTCTCCCCCCGTGTCGGATGGCGCCCTGCTGATCGGGGCCGATGGTCGGATTGCCGCCTGCGGGCCCGCCAGCGCGGTGCCGTTGCCTCCCGGGGTTCCTGGCGTCGATCTCGGCCGGGCGGCCCTGATCCCAGGTCTCGTCAACGCCCACACCCACCTCGAACTCACCGGACTCGCCGGCCGAGTCCTCGAGGAGGACTTCAGTCGGTGGATTCGCGGGGTCCGGGAACTCAAGGCCGGGCTCGGCGCCGAGTGGTTTGCGGGGGCCGCGCGGCAGGGCGTCCGGGACGCGTTCCAGGCCGGCATCACCATGGTGCTCGACACCGGCGATTCGGGGGCCGTGCTTCCGGCTCTGGTGGAAATGGGCGGCGCGGGCGTGGTCTTCCAGGAGGTGTTCGGACCCGATCCCTCGAGCTGTCACGACAGTCTGACCGCGCTCGAGGCTCGGCTCGATACCCTGGCTGGCCTGGCCTCCGACCGGGTCCGGCTCGGCGTTTCGCCCCATGCGCCCTATACCGTGAGCGGTCCGCTCTACCACGCCACCGCGGCGCTCGCGCGTCGGCGGGGATTGCCGTGCGCCGTCCACCTCGCGGAGTCCGCCGCTGAAACCGCCTTGGTCACCCGGCACGAAGGACCGTTCGCGGCCGCCTGGGCGGGGCGCGGAATCCCTCCCCTCGCCGCCCATGACGACAGCGGGCCCGAGGCCCGCCGGTCGCCGGTGGCCTGGCTCGATGCCCACGGAGTGCTCGGACCTGATACCCTCTGCATCCACGTCGTTCAGGCCGACGACGAGGACCTGGCCACCCTGGCAGCCCGAGGCGCGGCCGTGGCCCATTGTCCGCTTTCGAACCGGCGTCACGGCCACGGTGCGGCCCGTCCAAAGGCCATGGTGGCGGCCGGGATCCGCCTGGGCCTGGGGACCGATTCGGTGGTGAGTGTCGACCGGCTGGACCTGTTTGCCGAGATGCGGGCCGCCCGGACCTTGCTCGGGTCCACGGCCGCCGAGGTCCTGGCCCTCGCCACCAGGGGCGGTGCTGCCCTGGCGGGGCTCCCAGGCCGTCTGGGGACCCTCGAAACGGGCGTTTGGGGGGACGTGGTGGCGGTCGATCTGCCCGAGTCCTCAGCCCCAGGGGCCCCGGAGGAGTGGATCGTGGCCAGTGCCCTGGCGGCGGTTCGGGCCACCTGGGCCTCCGGCCGACCGGTGTACCGACGGAGTGACGCGGCTTGATTCCGGCTACCCCCCGGGCCTACAATCAGGGTAACCCCGACCAGTGGAGTTGAGGTGGTGCGGTGCCTCGCGCTCAACGCGTCCTTTGAACCCCTGACGATGGTCCCGCTCCGGCGGGCCCTCCGCCTCGTGATCGACGGCAAGGCCGAGATCGTCGAAGCCGAAGGGGGGGAAGAGGTGCGGAGCGCGAGAACCGCGCTTCCTAAACCGGCGATCATCCGGCTGGTCAAGTTCGTCCACGTGCCGCGCAAGTTCCGCCGGCAGGTCACCAACACCTTCCTGTTTGCCCGGGACGACTACACCTGTCAGTACTGTGGGCGGTACCAGGCCGAGCTCCGCCATCGCGAGTGTCTGACCCGGGATCACCTGGTCCCGATCTCGCGTGGCGGGGGGAACGAGTGGCACAACGTGGTGACCGCCTGCAGCACCTGCAACACCAAGAAGGGCAACCGGCTTCCCGACGAGTGCGGGATGCATCCGGCCCATCACCCGATGGAGCCGCACTTCGTGCACCTGGCGTGGGCCGTTCGCCGGCTGACCCACACCCAGGCCAAGTACATCCGCCTCTTCTACGGCCCCGAAGCGCTTCGCGCCCTCGGCGGCTGACCCGTTACTCGTCCTCTTCCTCGTTCGGTCGGACCGTGAACTGGTCCGACCGGGCGTCGAGCACCTGGCTTGGCAATCCGGCGATCCGAAGGAGGAACCGGCGGATGCCGCGGCCAACGGGAGAACCCGGTTCCGGCACGTCGAGCTCCGGATCGCCCGCCAGGAGCCGTTCCAGCTGGTCCATGTCCCGATCGGTCAAGGACTGGATCTTCGCGCTGATGGTGTAGTAGAACCGGCCTGGACGGC
>CADEGB010000153.1 GCA_902826755.1 uncultured Gemmatimonadota bacterium | reverse complement strand
TCGGCGCGGGTCCAGGGGGCGTGGTCGGTCGCGAGCAGGTCGATCTGCCCATCGGCCAACGCGCGCCAGAGCGCCGCCGAGTCGGCCCGGGTGCGGAGCGGCGGCTGACCGACGAACAGGGGGCCGTCGGGGCCGGCCGCGCGGAATCGCTCCTCGGTCAAATGGAGATACAGAGGCCGGGTTTCGATCGAGAGTGGCAGCCCAGCCGCCCGAGGCCGCCGGGTGGCCTCGAGGGCCCGGGCACTCGAGAGATGGACGACATGCATTGGTGCCCCGGTACTTTCGCAGAGAGCCATCGCCTGCTGGGTGGCCGCCTCCTCGGACACCACTGGACGACTCTCCGGATACCAGGCCAGCCCGCTGCGACCCTGGGCGGCCAGCCGGCGCGCCGCGGCGTCGAGCAGGGCCGCGTCTTCGCAGTGGACGAGCGCCACCACTCCCGCCTCGCGAGCGATCTCGAGGGCCCGGATCAGCCCCGGAAGCTGCGCGCTGAAATCCGGTTGGACCATATACAGCTTGAAACTCGGTTGGCCCCGCTCGGCCAGGATCGGGATGGCTTGAGACAACCGATCCGGCGGCCACTGGTAGTAATGGGCAAAGACGTCCGCGATGGCTTCGCGCCCGACCGTCGCGGAGACTCGATCGAGGGCCGCGCCGGCCGACTCGGTGTCCGCCGGGAAGACGAAGGTCCCGACCGTGGTGATTCCGCCGGCCAAGGCGGCCCGAGATCCCGTCGTCAGGTCGTCCGCGAAGCCGGGGTGGAGGTGGGTATGGGGGTCGATTCCCCCCGGCATGACCAGCCGCCCGCGGGCGTCGATGATCCGGGCACCCGGGCCCGCGGCAAGGCGCGGTGCCACCTCGACGATCGTTTCCCCGACGATTCGGACGTCGGCTCGGCGGATCCCGTCGGCGTTGACGACGCGACCACCTCGAATGAGGATCTCTTCCTCGGCGCCCGCGGCCTCCAGCGCCCACCGCATGGTCAGCGGGCCGAGCGGGACCAGGGGGGCGATCCCGGCGAGAAGCGCGCGGCGGGAGATCGTGCGTCCGGGGTTCTCAGGCATGCCCGAAGATACTCGGAGCCTGTCGGCCGGCCCCGACCCGCTGTCACACCCCGATGCCAGATTTGACGGCCATGTCCGATCGCGCCCGCACCCTTCCCTTCGAAGCTCAGCGTCTCGTCGACGCCCTGCTGACCCGCTTCGACGGCCGGGATCCCCTTGTCGACGACCCGCAGTTCATCGAGTTGACCGAGTGGCTGGCCGAACGGGCCGAAGAAAGTGGTCTGTTCGACCCCGATGGACCCACCATCACCCCGATCGATCCCACGGCCGAAACGGCCAACCTGTCCGATGAGCTGCTGCTCGAATCGCTCGACGACCCGGACGACGTCTTGATCGACGACGACCGGCGGGTGGCGTTCGTGACGGCCCATCTCCGCGATCTGGTCACCGGCGAGATCGCGGTCGACGGGAACTACCATCCGGCCTGTGGACTGGAGCCGCTCCGGGCCTCCGACGGAACGGTGGCGCTGATCGGGTTCGGGATTCGAGGCTATTCGATCACTGGGATCGAGCTCGAGTGGTTCGGGTTGTTCGAGGACCGCGCCGCGTTCGTCCGCTCGCTTCGGGAGCGAGGATGGCTGCTCGAAGTAGACGATGTCGAACGCCTGGGACGCGAGGCAAAGCTCGCGCTCTGGAGCCGAGGCGATGCCGGCGAGGACGTCTGATCGGTTGGACGGCGGCCTCGGATCAAGCCATGGCGCGAACCGGGACCCTGACCCGGCCCGCGCCGATGGCAGGTCCAGCGATCAATCCATGTCGACGTCGTCGTGGTCGCGACCAGCCCGCTTGATCCCGAGCGTCAGATCGGCGCCGCTGTTGAGCGCCGCGTGTTGCGAATTGACCCAGAGAATCCGGCGGAACGCGTCGTAGTAGACACCCGTCGGCTCCGCACCGCAGTCGAGCAACCGGGCAAAGACCTCGACCGACCGGGCTTGCGGGCCCGACCCACGGGCCACCCAGATGTCACCCGGGCTGTCGTCCTCGGTGATGTAGAGCTCGTTGTCCGGACCCAAGGCCACGTTGTCCGGATCGTCGAATCCGGTGCCAGTGTCGCCGCCGACTTCGTTCGCCACATTGACACCCGGCTCGACGTAGTTGCTCACGACCGCGCGACGACCCTTGAGGACGATCTTGAGCACCAGGCCACTGTTCACCGCAAAGTCTGAACTCTCGGTCACCGCGACGTAGAGCACCTCCTCACCGCGAACCCGGCCAATCTCGACGTCTTCCGGCCGGTCCCAACCGGTTGCGCCAACCGCCTGCGCGGCCGCGTCCGAGTCGAACGTCGTCGGGTCGAGGTTCAAACGCTCCCAGACGGCGCCACCGGTCCGACCGGTTTGGACCTTGAGAGCGTAGAGCGTCCCGGCAGAAAGGTCCCCGCGGCGGCGAGGGACGAACTTGAAGATCGACCCCGACTCACCGGGTTTCCCCGCGTTGGCAATTCCTCGGGATTCCGAGATGCCGTAGAGGTTCCCTTCGGCATCGAACCGGAGGCCCTCATGTGACCGGGCTCCCAACGCCGGCCGCGCGTGCACCGCACCCGTCCGGGGATTGTACTCGTACACCAGGCCTCGTTCGATGTTCGGATAGGCGGGATCCCGGAGCGACTGGACGATCTCCTCTTCCGCCATGAGGATGGTGCCCCACGGGGTCCAGACGAGGCCATCGAACGACTCCCAGTCCTCCCGCTCGGCGACCAGCGTGTTCCGACCCGTCTTGAGATCGAGCACGCTCAACGCCCCCCAAGGCGATACCTCGTGGGTCCGATAGAGGTAGCGACCCGCGTCCCGACCCGTCTCGTTGAGGGTCAACATGTCGAAGTTGACCTCCGGGTTGGTGGTCGGGAAGTCACCCTGCCGGCCGACGATGAACTGCCGATACCCGGCAGGAAGCTGGAGGGGCTCGTCGACAGCGCCGCTCAAACACGCCGCGGCGCCGGTAAAGGGGGTGATACTCCCGCGGCCAAACGAATCGTCACCTCGGTAGGAGGCCGCGAGGGCTGAGGCGGACGACTCGGGCGCGGTGGACGGACTCTGGTCGCAGCCGGTGGCCGCAACGGCCACGACGACGAGCAGAGACAGCGGGGGGCTTCGATGCATCGATTGGCTCCAGTTGGGTTGGTGGCCTCCGGTCGGAAGCCACCATCTAGTTAGGGGACCCCCGCAACGGACCGGTGAGTCTCGGGTGATCGTTCGGTATCGGCCCCGGCACGAGTGGAGCGCGGCGGATCGCTTCAGGCGTCTGGTCCGGCTTCCCCGGAAACGCTAGCTTGGGGCAACCTTTGGCCAGGATTCCCCGATGACCTCCCGGCGCGACTTCCTCCAGCACGCCGCCGGCGCCGCGGCGGCGCTCGGCACCCTGCCTTTGTCCGCGGAAGCGCTGGCCGCCGCGGATCTTCCCCCCCGCGGTCATCAGGACCCGGTCGACCTGAGCTGGATCAACCGAATCACGGGCAAGCACCGCGCGGTCTTCGACGTGCCCGAGATCGAGAGCGGCTACGGCGTCTGGCGGGCCACCATCTGGATCAATCAGTACCATGAGGTCCTCGGGATCCCGAAGGCGGACATGTCGGCGGTCGTCGTCCTCCGCCACAACGGGATCGCCCTGGCGATGCAGCAGCCATTCTGGGACCGGTACGGGATCGGGAAGCGGAAGGCGGTCCTTCATCCGATCACCCAGCAACCGACCGATCGGAATCCGGTCCTGCTGTCGTCCGCCCGGCAGGACATCCCGCCCGCCCTGGACGCGGTGCAGCTCGATCAGTTCATCGGTCGAGGAGGGATCGCGCTGGCCTGCGCGCTGGCCTTCGCGGACTGCGTCGACACGATCAAGGCGTCCGACCAGGTGGACGACGCCGAAGCGCGTCGCCGGGCGACGGGATACCTGGTGCCGGGGGTGATCCTCCAGCCGTCAGGGGTCTTCGCGGCGCTCCGAGCACAGGAGGCGGGCTGCGCCTACCTCCGGGCCAGCTGAGCTGGGGGGGCGTCGAACCGGCGGCCGTTTGACGCCCAACCCTTCAATCCGTACTTTGCCGGTTCGTCCCCCAATCACCTCCCCTGCTGGAGAACTCTGCATGCGAGCCTTCTCGGCCCGGTGCGCCGTCAGTCTTGTCGGCCTCGTCCTCGTGGCCGCGTCCCTGACGGCGCAGACCGTTGCGATCACCGGCGGAACCGTCATCGACGCCACCGGCCGCGCACCAATTCCCGACGGCGTCGTGGTGATCCAGAACGGCCGGATCGCTGCGGTCGGACCGGCCGGTCAGGTGGCCGTGCCCGCCGCGGCCACCCGCATCGATGCTCGTGGAAAATTCGTCATCCCCGGGCTGATGGACGCCAACCTCCATCTCTTCCTCAACGCGGATCTCGAAACCCTGGTCAAGTACGAAGACCGGCTCGACGAGATCGTCCTCGAGGCCGCCCAGATCGCCCTGCGGACTGGTCAGACGACCGTGTTCGACACGTGGGGCCCCCTGGCTGCCTTGGCCGCGGTTCGCGACCGAATCAACGCCGGCCAGGCCGTCGGCAGCCGGATCTACCTCGCCGGCAACATTATCGGATTCACCGGGCCGCTCGGGGCCGACTTCCGGGCGGCCTTCGCCTCGGTCACCAGCAAGGCGTTCGTCAAGCGAATCAACGAGACCTGGGAACAGGGAACCGGGCGTGACCTCCTCTGGATGCCGCCCGACACCCTTCGCGCCGCCATCCGGAAGTACGCCGGGCTCGGGGTCGACTTCCTCAAATTCGGCGGCAGCGGACACGTCGACATGAACTTTGCCGGGTTCTCAGAGCGGCAGCAGCGGGTCATCGTCGAGGAAGGTCATCGGGCAGGCAAGACGGTCCAGGCCCACGTCACCTCGCCCGAGGCCGTCGACATGGCGGTCGAGGCCGGCGTCGACATCCTGACCCACGGCGACATTTCCGGCCCCATCTATCCGATTCCGGATGAGACCATTCAGAAAATGGTGGCGCGGGGCACCTCGGTTTCCGTCCTGGCCGTCACCAAGCGGCATCGGGACGCGATGGCCAAACACGTGCCGAATGGCGTGCTGACCCCGTATATGGCCGTGGCGGCCGTGAACATCCGCAACATGGCCAAGGCGGGGGTCCGGTTGATGGTATCGACCGACGCCGGGATCGAACACCCGGTGCAACTGGCCGAGTCGCCGTCGCTGGCAGCGGACACGGTGGATGCCCGGGTCAAACTGGGCGAGGGCCACTTCAACGCGCTGGTGGCGCTCGAGGAAGCGGGGATGGCGCCGATGGAGGTGCTGAAGTCGGCCACCAGCAACGTGGCCCGGGCGTACCGCCTGGACAAGGACATCGGCACGCTGGAGCCCGGCCGGCGGGGCGACGTGGTGATCCTCGACGCCAACCCCCTCGAGAGTGCGCGGAACTACCGGACCATCCGCAGCGTGATCAAGGACGGCAAGGTCGTAGACCTCGCGGGGCTACCGACCGCACCGATCATCAGCTCGCAGAAGGCGCCTGCGGGACGCTAACCGCTAGGCCACCGCGCGGCGCACCGCCGCGCGGTATCGCTCCGGTCCCACCACCTCGGCCTCCGCCCCGTACTCGAGAACCCGTCGAACCAACCAAGCCTCACTGCTGACCGGCAACGTCACGACCACGCTGCCGTCAGCCTCGAGTCGCCAGGTCGGGTACCGCTCCTTGACCCAGCGGGCCACCTTCGGGCTGAACCGAACCTCGACCCGATCCACCAGCTTGGGATCGACCCGAAAGAGGTCTTCCGGTCGATCCACCGGCTGGAAGTCGGGGCGCGGCGCAAAGCGGCCGGTGGCCCGGGCGGCGATGATCCGATCGAGGCGGAAGTGCCGCCAGTCGGCCGTAAGCTCCGACCAACTCACGGCGTAGTGACGGCCCCGGTAGTCGACGACTTGATGAGGCTCGATCGTCCACTCGGACGCGGCGGTTTCGCCCTCACCGGCATACCAAAGGGCCACCTTCTCGCGGGCGGCAGCGGAGCGGCGGACAACCTGGGCCGGATCCTCGATCGGCGGTTCGGTGCCCCCGGCGGCGGGCGTCCGGCGCGACCAGAGCGCGGCGAACCGGGCCGCCAAACCCGTCCCATCGGGGTCGAGCGCCAGCGCGGCCTGAACCGCGACCCGTTCGTCCGGGCTGAACACCAGCGGCCGCTGGAACGGACCGGCGCTCGTCACCCCGACCCGGTCACCCTGCTGCCAAACCGAAAGACTCAAGAGCCACTCCGCGTCCGCGTGCTCGCCGAGCAGCGTCAGGGTGGCGAGGTCGGCACTGATCTGATCGGGCGTCACGTCGAACCGGGCCGCGAGTTCACCTAACGATGGGGCCGGCCCTCCGGCCCGCTCCACCGCGGTCAGTTCCCCCACCAGCTGCACGATCCGCGTCAGTTGTTCTTCCGCCGTCATGTCGTCCTCGTCACCCGCCTCCGTCGTCATAGAGCGCCGCGACGTCCCGTCGGAGCGCCCCGAGCGCGGTCGCCACGGACTCCGGCGCGATGACCCGCGCCCGGTCACCGAAGGTCAGGACCCAGCGGAGGAACGCCGCTCGATCCCGAACCGAAAATTCGAACAGCAACGCGCCACTGTCGGCCGGCTCGCCCACCGGGCGACCGAGCCGCCGGCTCCGGACCGAGTTCGACTCGGGAAACTCGAACCGGACCCGGACTGGAACCTCCGGGCCCTCGCCCAACTCCCACGGCGCTCGACCAGCCCAGGCGCGCACGTCGAACCCATCGGGGAGGTGGACCGGTTCGACTGGCTCGAGCCGCCCGGCGGCCCGGATGCGGTCGATCCGGCAGACGTTGATCCCCTCCCGGCCTCGAACCCGCCCCACGCCGTACCACCGACTCCACTGGAAGAAGAGACCATACGGCTCGACCGTCAGTTCCTCGTCCTGGTCTCGTTCCATCGAGTAGTACCGGAACCGGAGCGTCACCCGATCCGCCAATGCGCCCTGCCAGATCACCAGCGCCCGCCGCCCCTCCTCAGGAATCGGAAGGCCGAGCACCCGCTCGACGTCATCGGCGCCAAGCGGCAGATCGAACTCGAGCTTCCGCCGAGCCGCCTTGGCCGCCGAGGCCAGCGGGTGATCCCCCTGTTGGGCGAGGAGCCGGGTGGCTCGGTCGAGCACCAGCAGATGGCCGGCCGTAAGCGTCATCCGCGCCACCCACCGGTACGGCGCGCCGCGGGGAGGCCCCTCGGACAACTCGAAGTAGGGGAGGTAGATCCCGGCCACCGCCAGTCGATATCCGGTCGCCGGCTCGTTCCCGGCGTGATTGGCGATCGCGACTGACTCGATCTCGACTCCCAGCTTCTTGAGCTCGTCCTTGTCCCGCTCGAACTTGCGCCGAGCCGATTCCCCGCCCCCGTCGTACCCCCTCACCTGCGCGAAGACCTGCTCCCGAGTGACCGCAAATCGGTGCTGGAGCAAATACGCCAGCAGGTCCAGCCATCGGGCCGTCTTGGTGGTCATCATGTCGATGGGCTCCCCGCGTCCACCCCTGGCAGGCGTCGCGGAACGATACAGAATGCGGGTCGTTGGTCAGGAGTTCAAGTTGGGAAAAAACCTTGCTTTTTCGTACAAAGTCATGGCAACACCATACCAACCGTCTGTGACAAGAGCTTGACTGTAGCGTTATCGCCACAGAGCAATTCGGCTCCACCTCCTCGTACGCCTTTTGCTGACAGCGCATTCCGATCAATGGGCTCAGCTCTGCAAGATCAACTGAAGAGCTTGCGCAACAGGTTAGCAAAGACCGATTACCGGTCACAATCGGGATCAAGTGTTGAATGAATGCAACAACTAGGACCGCCCGGTCCGTCGCCCGCTGGTCTCGCCAGATCGGCCTCCTGGCCGCCGTCCTGATCCTCGCGGCCACCGATGCCACGGCCCAGGTCGTTCGAGCCTTCGGAAACCGGTTTACGGCCAACGCACCAGGCGACATCCTGATCGTCGGCAACACGGCGATGTCCTGCGATTCGTCCGGTGTCAACGGCATCGCCTGCTCGAGCGCGCGGAACGGCTTCGGTTCGCTGCTCAACAACAACGACTTCAAGAGCCGCCACCTCGACGTGGACGCGGATCCCTCCACCTTCAACTCGAGTTCGGCGAGCCTAACGATTCCAGCCGGCGCCACGGTGCTGTGGGCCGGTCTCTATTGGGGCGGCGACGTGGCGGCCCAGGGCGTCGGCGGGACCGCGGCGCCCGACGCCGCGCTCAAGGACCGGGTCACCCTGGTGACTCCGGCGGCCGGTCCGATCTCCGTCGTGGCCACCGAGGTCGACCTCTCCGGGTCGGACTACGGCGCCTTCCGCGACGTCACGGCACTGGTCCAGGCGGGCGGCAGCGGGACCTACACGGTGGGCAACATCCAGGCGGGCGCGGGCATCGACAAATACGCGGCCTGGGGTCTGGTGGTGGTGATCCAGGACCCGGCCGAACCGCTCCGCAACCTGACGGTGTTCGACGGCTACGCCAAAGTGTTCCGCAGCTCGGTGGCCATTCCCGTCAGCGGCTTCACCACGCCCCTGTCGGGTCCGGTCACCACCCGGATCGGCAGCCTCGGATACGAGGGCGACCGCGCCTTCGTCGACGATCAGGTCCTCCTCGACGGGACCCCGCTGGCCGATGCGCTGAATCCGGCCACCAACTTCTTCTCGGCCACCAACACGCGACTCGGCGTCGGCATCTCGGCCCGGAATCCGAGCTTCGTCAATCTGATGGGCCTCGACGCCGACGTGGTCGACGCCTCCGGCCTGCTGGCCAATGGCGCCACCAGCGCCACCATGACGATGGCCTCGGCAGACGACGAGTACTATCCGGCGGCGCTCACGTTCGTGACCGACCTCCATCTGGCCGCCGATGTCGCCGCGTCAGTGTCCGGTCCGACGGTGGCCGCCCCCGGCGCCTCCGTTACCTATTCGATTTCGGTCACCAACAACGGGCCGCTCGCCGCCACCAACGTGGTCGTGACCGACACCCTTCCCGCCACGGCGACGTTCGTGAGTGCCACCGCGGGCGGGACCGCCGCCGGCCAGGTCGTGACCTGGCCCGTCATCGCCTCGCTCGCCGCCGGCGCGACCCTCACGTTCTCGGTCGTCGTGACGATGCCCGCCAGTGGGACGCTGCTCAACCTCGTCGCCGCAACCGCCTCCACCGCGGACCTCGTCCCGGCCAACAACAACGGATCCGCCCCAACCGGGCGCGTCACCACCGTCATTCAACCCCTGGCCGACCTCCGGGTCACGCTGGCGGGACCGGGATCGATCGGCTCAGGCGGCTCGATCAGCTACACCATCACCGTCACCAACGATGGACCCAACACCGCGTCCAACGTGGTGGTCACGGACACCCTGCCGGGAACCGCCACCTTTGTCAGCGCTACCGCCGGTGGCACCCAGAGCGGCGGCGTGGTGACCTGGCCCCTGATCGCCTCGCTTGCCAGCGGAGCGTCGGTGACGTTCACGGTGGTGGTGACCGCGCCGACTTCGGGCACCTTACTGAACCTGGCCGCGGCCGCCGCCGCCACCACCGACCCGGATCCCGCCAACAACAACGGCTCCGCCTCTGCCAGCCGGGTCACGACCACCGTCATCGGCACCGCCGATGTCGTGATCACCGTCTCCGGCGCCACGATCGTCGCGGCCGGCGGCTCGGTGACCTACACCGTCACGGTTCTCAACAACGGCCCAGCCACGGCCACTGGCATCGTCGTCACCGACACCCTGCCTGGGGCCGCCACGTTCGTGAGCGCATCGGGTGGCGGCGTCCGGAGCGGCTCCGTCATCACCTGGCCCAC
>CADEGB010000152.1 GCA_902826755.1 uncultured Gemmatimonadota bacterium | reverse complement strand
GCAACGACCGGAGGTCGCGCGTTACCTCCGCTATTTCACCGGTCAGGGCCGAGATCGGATGAGCCAATGGCTCAGTCGCGGCACTCGCTACCGCTCCCTCATCGCGTCCGGGCTCCAGCGGGAAGGCCTGCCGTCCGAGTTCGGGTTCCTCCCGATCATCGAGAGCGGGTTCTCGCCGACCGCGGTGAGCCGGGCCGGCGCGGCCGGGATCTTGCAGTTCATCCCTGAGACGGCCAGAGCGTACGGACTGCGAGTCGACCAGTGGGTGGACGAGCGACGGGATCCTGAGCGCGCCACCGACGCGGCAGTCCGCCACATTCGCGACCTGAGCCGAACGTTCGGCGACCCGCTGCTCGCGGCGGCAGCCTATAACGGCGGCACCGGCCGAGTGAGCCGCGGTCTGGCCCGGTTGGCCGATTCGAGCGACGGCTTCTTTTCGCTGGCCCGGCGAGGACTCCTCGCGGAGGAAACCCGCAATTACGTCCCGCAGTTTCTGGCCGCCGCCGAAATCGGTCGTGACCCGGCCCGCTACGGGTTTTCCGTGGATTCGCTGGAACGGCCGCCGGTCGACTCGATCCGAATCGATCGGGCCATCGACCTGGCCCGGGCCGAGCGCGCGTTAGGCCTCGACCAGGCCACCCTGGCCGGACTCAACCCCCACTTCTTCCGCGGGGTCACACCGCCTGGTGGTTCCTGGCTCCGGATCCCGGCCGGCTTTGGCGCCGACGTGACGGCACGACTGGCCGCTGTCCCGGCCGTGGCGCTGGCCCGGCATGAACGGCGCGCGGCGGCGTTGGGACCTTTAGTTTGGGTTCGGCGCGGCGAGACGGTGGGAGACATCGCCCGGCGGCATGGGGTGGCCGAGGCCACCCTGCGGCGGATCAATGCCCTGCCGGCGTGGTACCGGCTTCGAGCGGGTCAGGCCCTCCGGTTGCCGGCGGCCGGGGCTGCCTAACGTCGAACCGGGGGCGGCGCGGCCCGGGCCACCCAGACGCCGCCCGCGGTGGCCAGGATCTCCAGGTCGTCGCGCATTGGTGGGTCCCCTTCGCCGACGATCCGGTTCCCGGGCAGCGCGGCCGCGACGGCGGCGTCCCGCCAGGTCGGATCCACGACGCCGACCACGACTCCCCGCATGCTTCGGGCCTTGAGGGGCGACCGGCTGGCCCGCAACACGCTTGCGTGATCACCGGCCGCCACCCCGGCCGGCGGGTTCACCAGTACGAGGTGAACGCCGGGGAGCAGCCGGGCCAGGTCCGGGGCCGCGGCCCCCGGACTCCCGAACACCGCGAGGTACCCTCCGGGCCCGCTCAGGCCGAGCAGCGCCGCCACGGCCGGCGCCTCGAGCGCCGAACCCAGGTCCGCCGGGTGCCCGCCGCCGAAGTCCACGACGCCGGCCTCGACCGGCGTAATCCGACCGCACACCGGACAGCCCAGACTCCCCTGCTCCACCCTGCGACCGGTCATCCGATCAGGGAGGAGCACCAGGAACTGCTCGTCGTGGTCGGCCGGGCAGCGGAGATGGTCGGTCAGTTCGATGAACACCGGCGGTCGTCAGGCGGGGCCGAGTTGCAGCCAGGGTACGTCGACGTGAGACGGACGGGTGGCGATCCACCGCACGGCGGCGGCGACGTCGTCAGGCCGAAGCATGGCCGCTCGAGACGGAAGATCCGGCCGATGATCGGGATCGATGGGATCCCATAGCGGCGTGTCGACCGGGCCCGGGCTCACCAGGGAACAGAGCACCCCGGACCCGCGGAACTCGGCCCGGAGCACTTCATGGAGGCCACGCGCCCCGAACTTGGTGGCGGCATACGCCGCGTTACCCGACATCGCCACGTGGTCGGCGATGCTCCCGATCAGGACGTGGCGGCCCCGGCCCCGGGTCTTCATGGCCGGCAGCAACCGGCGCGCCAGTTCGTACGGCGCCCGGAGATTGATCTGGTAGAGTCGATCGAGGACGTCGACCCCGACGTCCTCGAGGTTCCCCAACGCAAACCCACCGGCGCTGCTGACGACGAGATCGGGCACTCCGATCCGGCTCAGCTGGTCGACCAGAAGGCCGAGCCCCGCATCGGACTCGAGATCGACGGCCAGGTGCACTTCGCCGGCCGGGGCCTTGGCCGGCAGGCTCCGGGCTGCCCGGACCACGGTGGCCCCGTCGGCCAGGAGGCCGGTGGCAATCGCGGCTCCGATCCCCTTCGACCCGCCGGTCACGAGCGCGAGCCGGCCGGCCAGCGGCGCGGTCGTCATCCGATGATCCGGGGGCCGTGGACCAGCCGGAGGAATTCTTCCCGGGTCCGGGGGTCGTCGCGGAAAATGCCCCGAAGCGCGCTGGTGACGGTGGTCGAGTTCTGCTTCTCGACCCCGCGCATCATCATGCAGAGATGGGCCGCCTCGACGACGACGCCGACCCCCCTCGGCTCGAGGACGTCCATCACGGCATCCGCCACCTGATCGGTGAGCCGCTCCTGAACCTGGAGCCTCCGGGAGAAGATCTCCACGATGCGCGGCAGCTTCGAGAGCCCGATGATCCGTCCGGCCGGGAGGTAGGCGACGTGCGCCTTCCCGAAGAACGGGAGCATGTGGTGCTCGCACATCGAATACAGCTCGATGTCGCGAACCAGGATCATGCTCTCATGCGATTCCTCGAAGACGCCGCCCCCGACCACGTCGGCCACGGTCATTTCGTAGCCGCGGGTGAGCCACCGGTACGCCTTTTCCACCCGTTCCGGCGTCCGACGGAGTCCCTCGCGTTCCGGATCCTCGCCGATCCCCTCGAGAATGTCGCGGATCGGGCCGCGCAGATTAGCCACCTTGATATTCGACATAGTTCCGCGGGGTCTCCCACAATCGGATCAGCGTGAGGCGGCCGGCGGGCATCGCGTCGACGAGCGCCTCCCAGCAGAACCGCGCGATGTTCTCGGCCGACGGGATGCGATCCCGAAACCAGGCCACGTCGAGGTTGAGGTTGCGGTGGTCGAGCACCTGGAGGACCCGCTCGTCGACGATCCGCTTCAGGATCCCGACGTCGAGCACGTAGCCGGTGTCCGGGTCGATCTCGCCGGCCACCAGGACCTCGAGCTCGTAGTTGTGGCCGTGGTAGTTCGGGTTGTTGCAGGGGCCGAAGGTCTCCCGGTTCCACTCGTCCGATCGGGCCGGATTGTGGAGGCGGTGCGCGGCGTTGAAGTGAAGCCGTCGTCCGACGATGCAAGTGGCCATGATCGCGTCAGCTCCCTTTCCAAAACCAAGGGCGCCGACCCAACTCGCGTCGGTCGGCGCCCCAAGGTCGGATGGTAACCAGGAGGTTTATTGAAGCCCGAAGTGGAATGTTCGGCGCCCTCGCCGCGACCTCTGTCTTCCCCCGAGGGGCATGACATCAGTTACAGTATGTGGGCCCAGCCTCGGACCTGTTGGCTCAATAACGTGGTTCCCAGTCACCAGCCGACAGTTCTATAATAGGAGGTCCCCGCAAGACCGTCAACGCGCTTCTGGAGCCGCGATGCAGATCTCCTTGGTTGGCGCGATCGTTGCTCTGATCGCCTGGTTCGTGCTGACGTTCGTGAGCCCGGTTGGGCTCGGTCTCATCCACATTCTGCTCGCCGCCGGCGTGGTGTTGCTGATCCGGTGGTGGGCCCTTCGTCCAGGCCCGACCACCTGACCCGAGGCGGGCCTCGGGCCGGATCAGATCTCCCAGTTCGAGAACACCACCGCCCCACCCGGCACCGCCGGCTCGGTCCGATCGTCGTAGAGCATCCTTAGGTCGGTCCAATGGACCTTGAATCCGAGGTCGATCAGATCGCCGTAGGCCTCGCGGAACGCCGTCTGGCACCGGATCCCGACCCGACCGAGCCCCCGGCTCGCCGCCTCGCGAATCACCCCCCGCACCACCTCCCGGAACCCGGCTCGATCGGCCGCCACCAGCTTGAGGATCCGGATCTCGTCCGCCGAGCGGCCGGCCGCGAGCGGGGCCGAGTGCCAGAGCGCCAGCGCGCGGGGTCGCCCGGCGGCGCGGATCATCGTCAGGTCGCCTAACGATCGCTCCAGGGTCAGCGCCGCTTCCCGCGAAAAGTCGAGCCCCGGCACCAGTTCGTCCACCAGGGCGCCCGCCTCGGCCATCACCCCGCTCCGGTCGGCGGCCCCGCCGTTCCGGGCCGCCGGCCCGCCCTCGGCGCGGCCCACTTCCCGGATCAGCGAGACGGTCAGGTGGCCGGGCCGAAAACCGAGCCGGCTGTAGAAGCCGATATTGTCGACCGTCCGAGGCATCGTTTCGAGCCCGATCGTCGCACAACCGCGCCCCTCGAGGAAGCGGAGCGCCGCGGTGACGATCGTCCGGCCGAGGCCTTTGGCCTGCCAGTCCGGCCGAACCGCCAGCGGTCCCATCCAACCCTCTCGACCCGACACGTGCGCCAGATTGAACGCCACCATCGCTCCGTTGTCGTCCCGCCAGTGCATCGCGCCTTCGGCCGCGACGTCGATGGCGTACCGCCAGATCGCCTGGTTGAGCTGGGGAACCCGCACGCCGGTCATGCCGTCGCGATGGTATCGCTCGGTGAACGACTCGGAAAAGACCCGGTTGAGTTCGTCGATCTGCCCTGGCTCGAGGCGGAGCGGCCCCCGAACGCCCTCAGGCGGCGACATGCGACACCTCCTCGCCGATCAGGCGCTCCTCCCGGGCCGTCGCGACGCCCTGCTCGACGTCGAAGTCGATCCGGATGATCCGGTCGAACCCGTCCCGAACCGACTCGATGTGGGTGATCAGGATCACCTGCGGGAACCGGTCGGCCAAGCCCCGCAACAGACTCACCACCGCCGCTCGCCGCTCCTCGTCGAGCGAGCCGAACACCTCGTCGAGGATCAGGAGCGAGAACGGCTGCCCGGCCCGGTCCGCGATCATCTGGCTGATCGCCAGCCGGATGGCCAGATTCGCCACGTCCTCCTCGCCGCCGGAAATCACCTGCTTCGGCTCCCCGTCATCGACGATGGTGGGCACGTAGTCGTCGTCCAGTTCCAAGTCGGTGTATCGCCCGCCGGTCAGGTCGCCGAGGAGGGCCGATGCCGCTTCCGCCAGGTCGGGACGGAGCGTGGCATTGAGTTCGTCACGAAGATCCGTGAAGGCCCGATCCAGTTCCTGATTGAAGAGCTGCTCGCCCCGGAGCCGATCCACCTCCGCGGCCCGCTGGTTCCGTTCCTCCCGGCGACGGGCCACATGGGCCTGATGTTCGATCGCGGCCGACCGCTCCCCCTGGGCCCGAACCAGCGCCACCTCGGCCGCCTGCCGGTCCTGTTCCACCCGCTGGAAGGCAAGCCGCAGTTCGTCGAACCGCTCCGGAGCCCAGCCCAGCCCCGACAATTGCGCGCGGAGCGTGGCCACCCGCGCCTCGATCCGGCTCAGGTGCTGTTCCGCCTCGGCCGCTTTCGGCACCAGGTCCGCGGCCCGCTCGGCCCGCGCCGTCAGTCGAACGACCTCCCGATGGATCGGCTCCAGGGCAAGGAGCCGCTCGCGGACCCGCCGATGTTCGGCCTCGTCGTAACCGGTCGGGGTATCCGCCAGTTTCGCCGCAACCGTTCGCTCCCGCTCGGTCAGCTCCTCGACGGCCTTGCTGGCCCGGTCACGTTCGGCCAGGCCCTGCTCCAAACGGACCGTTGCCGCCGCCAGCCGCCTGGCCTCTTTTTCGGCCTCCTCGGCCGCGCGTCGCGCCACCGCCACGACCTCCGGCTCCTGGGCCAGCTGGTCCATCCGGGCCCGAAAGTGCTTGCCGTCATTGATGATCTCGGCCAGCCGGGTTTCCAGTTCCTCGAGCACGGTCTCGTAGCCGAGCCCGATCGGCTTGCCACAGGTGGGGCAGACCCAGTCCTTGCCTGCGGTCTTGAGACGCGTCAGCTGCTCCCGGGCCTCGGTGAGCTGGTCTTGCAGCGCGTGTCGTCGGGTGGTGGCGTGCTCCCGATCGCGAACCCAGCGGTTCTTGTGGTCCTCGCGCTCGGCTCCCAGCCGTTCGGCCGCGGCCTGGGCCGTGGCCAATTGGGTCCGGGCCGCCTCGAGTCGGGCCGGATCGGGCAATTCGGCCAGCCGGGCCCGGAGCGTGTCCAGCTGGGTCCGGACCTCCGTGAGCTGGGCGTCGAGCGCCCGGCGGCCCGAGAAAGCCAGCGCCTCGGCGTCGAGCCGTTCCCTGGCGGCGGTCAGCTCGGCCCAGGTCGCGAGTTCGGGCGCCAACTCGTCGCGCCGCGACTTGGCGGCAAGCGATTCGGTCAGGTCGAGATCGAGCGCCTCGAACGCCCGCCGCGCTTCGACGGCCGAATGCACGGCGATGTTGAGATCGGTCTCGATGGTCTGGACCTCCTCGCGCCGCCGTTGGATCTCCTCCCACGCCGGCTGAGTCCGAAGAAACGACTCCTCGACCGACTGCCGTCCCGCCGTGGCGACAGCCATCTGCCGATCGGCTCCCACGATCCGAGCCGCCGCCTCGGCTTCTTCGCGGTCGAGCACCGCGAGATCCACCAGCCCGACCTCCGCCGTCTGGAGCGCCGCCTTGATCCCGGTTCGCTCCTCCTTCAGCTTGACCTGCACCGTCGCCAACCGCTCGTAGCCCAGCACCCGACTCAGGAACCGGCCCCGCTCTGGCGCCGTCATCGACGCCATGATCGCCAGTTCCTTCTGGCCCGTGAAATAGGTGTTGAAGAACTCGTCCCGGGTCATCCCCAGGAGCCGGGTCACCTTGTCCGTCACCGCCCCCGAGCTGTTGGCGATCGGGGCGGCCTCCCCGTCCTGGAACAACGCCGCCGTCTGGAGCGACCGGGCCACCCGATACCGGTGCGCGCCAAGCACGAAGTCGAGTTCGACCTCGACCCGCGACCGGGGCGGAGCCGTCCGCCGTCGAATCGAGTCGCGGGTGCCGCGGGCGGCGGAGGTTCCGTACATCGCCCACGCCACCGCCTCGAGCAACGTCGATTTTCCGGCGCCGTTGGGACCGATGATCCCGGTCAGCCCCGGTTCGAAGTCGAGCACGGTGTCGGCGTGCTGCCGGAAGTTGACCAAGCGGAGGCGGCGGATCTGCATCAGGCCCCCGGCTCCGGCTCGAATGACACCGATTCGAGCAGGCCTACCCCACGGTCGACGAACCGGTCGCGCTCGACCCGTTCGGGCAGCGGACGGCGAGCCAGAAACGCGCGAACCACGTCGGCCAGGGTCTGCCGGGGACCGGGGGCCCCGACCCCGATGGTCCGGTGCGCATCAGGTCGCCGCAAGTCGAGATGGAAATGCAGCGCCCGCGCCTTGGCCGCCCGAATCGCCGCATGGTCGAGATCCCGCGCCAGGTGGCGGGGCACGTCGTGCACCACCAGACGGACCAATTGATCGTCGATCCCCCCTTTGACCGACCCGAGCCGATCCTGAATGGCCTGGTCAATCTCCGCGGCGGAGCGATCCCGGGCGTCGATCGCCTTGAGGTCGATCAGCCGCCGGGACGCCTCGAGGTACTGCCGCTCGACCCGCCCGCTGTCGAGGTCGACCAACAGCCACCCCTTGCCGGTCACACCCGTCTTCTGTTGCTCGATCAGCTCGCCCCAGGGGTTGGGGGTGACGTAGTCGAGCGCGCCGGAATACCAGATCCGCGGCTTGACCTCCCGCATCACGTGGTAGTGACCGAGCGCCACGTAGCTCCACCCGCCCTGGGCCAACTCCGATGGGTCGAGCAACGCGCCTCCGGGCTCGGCCCACCACCGGTCGAGCGGGAAGAGTCCGTCCACTTCGCCGTGGACGACCAGGATCTGGTACTTCTCGGGGCCCTGCCGTTCGAGGCGGTGGCGCTCCGCCGTGGCGATGGCGGCGTGGGGCACGGCCAGGACGGCCAGATCAAGCTCGGGAAAGACCAACCGGTCGGCCTCGTCAGTCGCGACCTCGATCCCGAGTTCGGCAAAGAGCCGGAGAATGGTCCCCGTTTCCGTGGCCCTGGGCGTATCGTGGTTGCCGGCGATCACCACCACCCGGGCGCGCGGGAGGCCCTCCTTGAGGCGCTGGAACTGGCGGAAGCAGTGGACGATGGCCTGATTGGTGGGGCGGACGGAGTGAAAGAGGTCGCCCGCTACGACCACCACGTCGGGTTGCTTGGCAATGACCCCGTCGATGGCGCGGGCAAAGGCCCGGGCCACGTCGGCTTCGCGCTGGTTGATCCCGGCAGCCGTCTGGCGATAGTACTGACGATAGCCGAGGTGAAGATCGGCGAGATGGGCGAGCAGCACCCGAAGAATCTACACCCTGACGGGACCCTCGGGGACCGGGACGCCCGGCGCCCCGGCCCTACGAACCAGGCCGGACCTGGCGCGCCGACACCGGCAGGGCATCGTAGCAGTCGGTCGTCTCGCGCGACAACCGGTGCTTCTCCACCCGCTGGCTCGGGGTGAGCGGAAACGCCGTCACGAAGGCGAGGTAACGGGGCACTTTGAACCCCGCCAGGCGCTGGCGGCAGTGGGCCAGGACCGCCTCGGGGTCCGGCGCCGGGCCCTGGGGCTGGATGAAGGCCTTGATCTCCTCTCCCCGGATCGGGTCGGGCACCGCGATACAGGCGGCGTTGACCACCCCGGGCAGATCGCAGAGGACCGCCTCGACCTCCGCGGCCGCGACGTTCTCGCCGCCCCGCCGGATCATGTCCTTCGTTCGCCCGACCAGGTAGTAGTAGCCATCGGCATCCCGGGTCATGAGATCCCCGGTGTGGGCCCAGCCGTTCCGCATCCACTCGGCCGTCGCGTCGGGCTTGTTCCAGTAGCCCGCCGACATCCGGGGTCCTCGGCAAAGGAACTCGCCGGGCTGGCCCGGGCCCGCCTCGTTCCCGTCCGCCCCGACCAACCGTCCCTCGAACCCGGGCAGCATCCGACCGATCGAGCCGGATCCGGTGTGGGCGTCGTCGTCGAGGGTGGTGGCGGCAACGAAACCGATCTCGGTCGTCCCGTACGCCTCCCGCCACGGCACGCCCCAGCGGGCCTCGATGGCGCGGTGCTGGTCGGCGGGAATCCCGGAGCAGGACACCCACCGCATCCGATGGCCTCGGTCCACCGCCGGGTCTTCCGGCTGTTTCAGCAGCAGCACCGGCATCGTTCCGAGGCAGTAGAAAAACGTGGCGCCGGTTTCCCGGACCGACCGCCACAGCGTCGACGCTGAGAACCGGGGAAGCATCACCAGCTCCATCCCGACGTACAGGCACAGCACCAGATTCCAGCCGAAGTCGCCGTAGTAGAACGCGGTCATGATCAGCGCGACGTCGTCTTCGGTGAACTGGCCCAGCGCCAGGAACTGCCGGGCCACGTCGAGCCAGCCACCATGCGGGATCATGCAGCCCTTCGGGAACCCGGTCGTCCCGGAGGTGTACTGCAGCACCGACAGCGTCCCGCCGTCGACCCCGATCGGCCGGTGGCGATCGGAGGTCTCCGCCACCTGGTCGCGGAATGGCAGCCGGGCCGTGGGGCTCCCACCCATGACGCTGGAGGGACCATCCCATGCCAGGACTCGTTTGAGGGCCGGGCACCCCGCTCCGATCCGGTCGATCAACGCCACATGGGCCGCCACCGTCATCACGGTGGCGGCGCCGGAGTCGGTAAGGACGTAACGAAGGTCGGCGTCCTGATATCCGGTATTGATCGGCACGACCACGCCGCCGAACCGAACGACCCCGAGCCAGGTAAGGGCGTACTCGGTTCCGTTCGGCATCATGATCCCGACCCGGTCGCCCGCCTCGACGCCGAGTTCCATCAACCGGTTGGCCACCCGGGCGCTGGCCCGTTCAACCTCGGCGAAGGTCAGTCGTTCGCTGCCGAACCGGAGCGCCGGGCGGTCCGGCGCAAGGTGCGCCCGCTCGAGCAGGCGGGTACCGAG
>CADEGB010000151.1 GCA_902826755.1 uncultured Gemmatimonadota bacterium | reverse complement strand
TCGGCCAGGTGACTGTTGAGCCGCTCAACCTGAAAGAGCGTACCTTGAAAAACGGTTTGAAGGTCGTCTCGCTCCAGGACAACTCTACCCCGACCGTTTCGATTCACGTTTGGTATGACGTTGGCGGCAAGAACGATCCGCCCGGCAAATCCGGTTTCGCCCACATGTTCGAGCACATGATGTTCAAAGCGACCAGGAATATGCCGAACGAGAAACTCGACCGTCTGACCGAGGACGTGGGCGGATTCAACAACGCTTCGACCTGGCCGGACTATACGAACTATTACGAGGTCGTTCCGTCCAATCACCTCGAAGTCCTGCTTTGGGCCGAAGCCGACCGGATGGTCAACCTTAATGTCGACGAAGCAAACTTTGCATCCGAACGCGAGGTCGTTAAGGAAGAATATCGTCAGGGCATTTTGGCACCGCCGTACGGCAAGCTTTTCTGGCTGCTCGACGACATCACGTTCCAGAAACATCCATACCGCCGCGGCGTGATCGGCAATCTCGAAGAGCTTGAGAAAGCGGAATCGCTGCCCTTCCCGGCTCATTTGCGCGGCCGCGGGGTCGTCGCCGTGCCGCTCGAAGAGAGCCCGATAGTGGTCGCGAAGCGCTTCGGCGCCCGTCATGCCGTCACCGCCTGGCGGGCATGCTCGAGGACCTTGGTGATCCCGGCCACGACGTCGTCGAGGTCGGCGCGTTCGATCCCGGCATGGCAGAAGGTGAAGTAGAGCAACTCCCGCTCGTGCATCCGCTCCGCGACCGGACAGAGCCCGTCTGGATACGTGACCGTCGGGCGACCGGGCTGGCGGAAGGGGAATCCCTCGCGACCGAATCCGATGCCGGCTCGGTACATCGGTTGACGGTAGAGCGGCTCCACGTACCCCACGTTGACCGGAATCCCCTCGGCTCGGAGCGCGTCGGCAAACCGGCCGCGCGTCATGCCGGCCCCGGCCGCGTCGAAACGGAGCGCGTAGACGTAGTACCCATGGCGCACATCGGGGCGAACGGCCGGCGGTGTGAGGCCGGGGGCGCCCGCCAACTTGGCGGTCAGGTAGTCCGCCGCCCGGACCCGCGGCACCACCAGCTCCTCGAGCTTCTTGAGCTGTTCGAGGGCGATGGCGGCTTCGATCTCGGTCATCCGATAGTTGAAGCCGATCAGGTTGACGAGATCGGTCTCGCCTTTGGCCTTCACGACCGCTTCGCCATGGTTGCGGATCAGCTGGAGTCGCTCGGCCAGGCGGTCGTCATCGGTGACGACCACGCCCCCTTCGCCGCAGTGGATCGTCTTGTGGTAGTTGAGACTGAAGACCCCGATATCGCCCAACGTGCCCGCCCAACGGCCGCGATCACGGGCTCCCGGTGCCTGGGCAGCGTCCTCGATCAGCAGGATGCCCGTGTCGCGCACGATCCGCCGGAGTTCATCCCAGGCAGCCGGGTGACCGAACAGATCGACGGCGATGATGGCCTTGGTTCTGGGAGTGATCCGGGCTCGGACGGAGGCGGGGTCGAGACAGAATGTGGCTGGCTCGATGTCGGCGAACACCGGGATGGCGCCGTACACCAGCGCCGCGGCCGCCGATGCGCTCATGGTGTACGGCGACACGATGACTTCGTCGCCCGGCCCGACTCCGGCGGCGCCGACGGCCGCGTAGAGCCCGGAGGTCGCCGAGTTCATCGTCACCGCGTGCGCCGTGCCGAAGTACTCGCTCCAGGCGGCCTCGAGGGCCCGAACCCGGGGCCCACCGAGGAAGTCGGGCCCCCAGACGCCGACGAACTGCGAGAGGACACCGCTGTCGAGGACCGCCATCACGGCCCGCTTCTCTTCGTCACCGATGGTTCGATACTCGGGAAACGGGCGTTGCCGGATCGGCGTCCCGCCATCGATTGCTAGCGTCATGACACCACCTCCGAGACCGAACCGGTCCCGATGGCCACGATCAGGTCCATGAGTCGGAAGGTGGCCCCGTCGGCCGCCCCCCGGGCCCGTCGAACCGCCCGGGCCGAGCCGAGATGCGCCGGCCGAGCCAGCGCGCGATAGAGGGCCGGTGCCACGTCGGCCTCGTCGAAGACACCATCACTCAAACCCAGTCGGTTGCTCGGCAGTCGGTCGATCCCGACCAGCCCCGGCTGGACACTGACGACCCGGCCCCCGAGCACGGCCGTCTGCAGCAGCAGCGCGCTGGTCATCCCGACGACCAAGTCAGACGCGAGGGCCCAGGATAGGGCGTCGTGACCGCCGGCGTCCGCGATTCGTACCGAGGGCGTCGACGACGGGAGGGTCGTCGCGGCTTCGCGGGGATGACGGCGAACCGCCAGGACCGCTGGATGACCGATCCACTCCGCCACCGACTCGAGCCCGTGGCGCACGGCCGCCAGCGCGGTCTGCTCGGTGTAGCCAAGCCGATCCCCGTACAACTCGGCAATGGGCTGGGAACCGAAGAGGATCATCGTCGCGGTTCGGGAGATCCCGACCCGTTCGCGGAACGCGAGGCGGGCGTCCCGGTCGAAACCCTGGTAGCGGTGGAGGAGCCGCTCGTAATGCGGGTTGCCGGTGACGACGAGGCGCTCCTCCGGCAGACCCTCGGCAACCGCTTCGAGCAGCGCCACCTGGTCCGGCACCGCAATCCGGTCCGGAAGCACCAGCGCGCCATCCTCGCCGATGAACCGGGCCACGTAGTTCGACCAGAAGTCGATGATCGAGATGCTCGGCACGCCAAGGGCGCGGGCCGCCTGGAGGTAGCCAAGTTCCGGGGGCTCGTCACCCCACGAGGTACCGGTCAGGAGCAGCGTGGGCCGGGCGGCGTTCAAGCGGGCCAACGGCTCGCCTCCGAGGGGCTCGACCGGTAGCCCGGCCCGCTCCACGACCGCCGCCGCGAGTGGGGTGGCCCAGACCGCCACGAGCGCGCCGCGCTTGTGAAGGACCTCGAGAACCGGCGCCACGGCTTCGGCGCCGCCGACATCGCCGAGGACGCTAACGACCGAAAGTCGCATGGGATTCCTTTCCAGCCCGCGCCTCCTCGAGTGCGCGGGAGGCGAGTTCGAGGGCAATGACCGCGTCGTCACCGGTGGCGGCCGGATCCCGGCCGGTGGCCAGCGCCTCGACCAGGTCGGTCGCCGCGTGCATCAGGAGGTCGGCCAGGCCGCCGGTCGGGCCGACGGCCGGGACCAACTCGCGGAACCCGGGGAATCGGCGACTCGGGGTGGCGGTGAACGTCTCGATCCGCTGGCCGGCGTCGATGACGCGGACGCGCCCCCGTTCGCCCACCAGATCGAGTTCGAACAGCGAGTATGGCACCGCGGCCAGTCCGTGCAGCTGGCCCCGGGCGCCGTTGACGAAGGTCAGCTCGACGTCGATCGTGGCATCGGCAGCTCCCGGCTCCACCGCGCCCGTACCGCGCACGTCGGCGATCTCGCCGACCAGGAAACGAACCAGGTCCAGCCAATGCGTCCCGTTGTGCTTGATTCCGCGGACGTAGCTGCCCCGGACCAACTCGATCCGACCAAGCGGGCGGCTCGAGAGCCAGCGCTCCAGCTGTCGGTGACTGGGGGCGAACCGGCGAACGTAGTTGACGGCGAGGACCACCCCGCGGCCCCTGGCCTTGGCCACCAGCCGGCGAGCCTGGTCCAGATCGAGGGCCAGTGGCTTCTCCGCGAGGATGGCCCGCACCGAAGTCGTGTCGAGCACCCGGTCGAGCACGGCCGCGTGGGAGTCGTCGGGCGTGGCAACGCTGACGATCTCCGGCCGGACGGCCTCGAGCATCCGGTCGAGCGAGTCGAACCCGGGGGCTCGCCAGCGTGACACCGCGTCGGCGAGCCGGCCGGCGTGCGAATCGACCAGTCCCGCCAGTCGGACACCCGGGTGGTGACTCCAGGCAGCGGCGTGCGACTGGATCCCGGAGCCGGGCACGATCGCGCCGGCGCCGATGAAGCCGCATCCGACCACCGCGGCGGTTCGGCTCACGGGGTGGCGCTCTTCTCGAACAGGACCACCTGATCGACCAGATCCGGCCCGCCGGCGGCAACGCTGTAGGGGTAATAGCGCACCTCGATGTCCCGGAGGTCCGCCGCCACCTCGCGGTACCGGCGCGCGAAGTCGGTCTTCCAGAGCAATCCGGTCTTGCCATGATACGGGATCTCGACCGTGTCCGGCGCGAAGTACTCGTGTGACAGGATGTACCGGCGACTGACCCGGACGATTTCCCGAAGGGCCTTCGGGAGGTCGTTCGGATGAATGTGGATCAGCACGCCGTGGGTCATCACCAGGTCGAACGAGGCGTCCGGGAACGGCAGGGCAAACGCGGTGCCCGGATGGAAGCGCATGTTCGGAGCGAAATTCCGAGCCCGCTCGATGGCGTATCCCTGCGGTTCGAGCCCGTGGAAGTCGAGGCCTGGATTGACTGCCTCGAGAAGCCTGAGTTGCAGTCCGATGTTGCAGCCGACTTCGAGCACCCGGCCGGTGGGGAGCCGGGTCGGGCCGACCAGCTGGCGGTAGATCTCCGTCTTCCGGATCCCGAACTGCTCGCCAAAGGCGGCATCCATCTGGTCCAGGGTCAGCGTATTGCGATCGGTGTACTCGCGGCCGAACCCGGAGGTCCAGGTGGCGAGCTGGTCGGTGGCTGACGGCGCGGGCTGGGTCATCGGACGGCCTTTTGGCGGATGTGTTGATTGACGGCGGCCAATTCGGGCCGGCGGCGGAAGAGGTCGAGGATCGCCGCGAGCCCGAACGCCGGGTCGGCCGGATACAGCGCCTCGTAGATCTCGGTCACCAGGGCGTAGTCGTCTGGGGTGTCGACCGTCAGCCGCAGCTCGGCCGCCTCGGGTGGCAGGCCGCTCGCGAGGCTCAGCAGCCGGTAGATGTCCGGGTGCTCGTAGATGTAGAGCGACACGTGCTCCCGATCCGCGGGGTCATTGGTCCGGGAGGCCACCTCCGCCAGGATCGCCGCCGGGAAGACCTGGGCGTCGAGCCCGCGCGGGTAACTCGGCGTCAGGACGTTGCTGCAGTAGTCGACCTGGTTGGCGTGGAACGTGGCCAGGAGCTGGTCGATCACGGCGGGGTCGATCAAAGGGCAGTCGGCGGTCGTCTCGACGATGAGGTCCGCCTCGACGGACCAGGCGGCCCGAAGGACCCGGTCGAGCACGTCCTCCTCGCTTCCCCGGAAGCAGGCCACGCCGAGGCGGCCGGCCAGGGCCGCGATCGCGTCGTCGGCGTCGTGGTCGGTCGTGGCTACCACGATGCCATCGGCGCCCCGCACCCGGCGGAGCCGCTCGATCATCCGAGCCAGCATCGGCTGGCCAAGGATGGGGAGAAGCACCTTGCCGGGAAGCCGGCTCGAACGCATCCGCGCTTCGATAGTGATGACGGTCTTCATCTCGGTTCTCCCGCCAGGAGGTCCCACGACATCGGGGTGCCTCGGTCCGCCGCCCGCGAGGCCCGCCGACCGAGGATCAGCGGCGCAAACCGCGGCGCCAGTCCGAACCCGGGACGGATCGATCGGACATTTCGCTCCGTGAACGCTTCCCCGGCGGCGACATCCTCGACCAGGTAGAGCGAACGCCGGAAGGTGATGCTTCCCTCCTCCGCCAGCCCGGGCCCGAAGGTCGGACGGCCGATCATGGCCGAGGCTCGCTTTACGCCGTCCGCAAGGGCAGCGAACTCCGCCGGTTCGAGGGAGAAGTGGCTGTCGACTCCGCCGGCGGCCCGGTCGAGCGTGAAGTGCTTTTCGATCATCACCGCCCCGAGGGTCACCGCCACGACCGGGGCAATCAGCCCGAGGCTGTGGTCGGACAACCCGACGGGACAGCCCGAGGCCTGAGCCAGGATCGGGATCGTCGCCAGGTGCATCTGGTCGTCCGGCGCCGGATAGCTACTCGTGCATTTGAGCAGTACCAGGTCGCGGGTCCCGGCCGCGCGCAGGACGCCAATTGCGTGCGCCACTTCTTCGAGACTGGCCATTCCCGTCGACATCACCACCGGCTTGCCGGTGGCCGCGATCCGTCGGAGCAGCCCATCATCGACCAGTTCGAACGATGCCACTTTGTGCGCGGGAGCCCCGAGCGACTCGAGCAGGTCGAGGGCCGTCGGATCGAATGGCGTCGAGAAGACCTCGAGTCCGACCGCCCGCGCCTCGGCAAAGAGCCGCTCGTGCCAGGCCCACGGTGTGTGCGCCTCCTGGTAGAGATCGTGGAGCGTCCGGCCGGCCCACGGTCCCGTTCCGGGGACCACGAACTCAGGCCGGGTCGACCGGATCGTCAGCGTATCGGCCGTATAGGTCTGGAGCTTGATGGCGTGGGCTCCGGAGGCCTTGGCGGCCTGGATCGTGGCCAGGGCCCGACCGAGATCGCCGTTGTGGTTTCCGGAAAGCTCCGCCACCAGGAAGCAGGGCTTCCCGGCGCCGACCTCGCACCCGCCGATCCGAATCGTCATGCCGCCACGCCTCGCCCCTCGACGAAGCGGAGCCGTCCGTCCGCCCCTGGCGCCTCGCTGGACCAGCCGAGCAGCTCGAACAACCGGCGCGACGTCTCGTTGGCGGGAACCACGGAGGCCTCGATCCGGAGATCGGGCGCCCGGCGCCGGGCCGCCGCGACGCCTTCGACCAAGAGGGCGCGACCGAACCCGCGCCCTCGGGCTTCCGGCGCGACCACGTAGCTCAGGGTGGCGGTCCGCCACCCATCACGGGTCTCGAACCGGACCGATCCGATCGGCTGCCCCTCGGTGCTCTCGCCCACCAGGAGCAGGCTCGTGACGTCCGGAATCTTTCGGGCCAGCCAGGCGTGGTGTTCGCTCCAGGAGATCAACGGCCGATGGCCGGATCCGGCGCGAGTCAAAGGATCGTTGGCCCAGACCCAGAGGGTGTAGGCATCGGTGATCACCGCGGGACGTAGTTTCATGAGAGGTGTCCTCCCTCGAGCGCGAGCCGCCAGAGTCGCTCGGCCACCCGATCGGCCCCGTTCGTCACGGGCGGCAGCGGTGACGGGACCCGCAGCAGCCCGCCGAGTTGATGGGCCAGGAAATCGGGATCGAGCAGCAACGCGTTGAGACCGGGCACACCGGAATCCCGGCCCCAGCGGTAGACCAGCCGTTGGTTGTCCGCGGTCATCAGGAGGATGACCGGAATGCCGACCGCCGCGGCCTCCCAGACCGTGGTGCCGGCCGCGATGATCATCCCGCGGGCCTGACCGGCCTCACGCCAGAAGGCGTCGGAACGGATCCGGCGCCACCGGGCGGGAGCCCAGTCGCCGGTGGCCGCGAACCGTTCCTCGGGGGCGAGTTCGTCGAGGAGACAGAGCATCTCGATGACCGGCGGGCTCGGCAAACCGCCGCCCAGGGAGACCAGGATTTCGCCGTCGGGGATCGGGGCCCAGTGCGGCAGGTCCTCCCGGACGGCGAGATGCTCGAGCCCCGACAGGAGCAGGCCGCCGAACTGCGGATACATGTCGATCGACGCGTACGGATTCGGATTCCACACGACCGCGTAGCCCGGCGGCACTTGAACGCTGCCGAGGTCGTCGATCAGGACCCGCACCGCCGGCTCCGGGGCGTGCGACCATCGGAAGCGGGTCGACGCGTCGTAGGTGTCAATCACGGCCACGTCGCCGGCCTGAACCGGGTCGCTCCCGATCGGGATCCCGAGCCGGGCAAACCGCTCCCGCACGAACGGCAGGTCGTAGTGACCGATGGCGCGAACCGGCCGGCCGGCGCGCTGCCACGCGGCGCCGAGGGTGGCACAGCGCATCGCGTGCCCGGCCCCCGATCGACCGGTGGCCTCCGACACCAGGACCATGGTTCCGGTCGTCACCCCGGGTGTCCCCCCAGACCGGCGACCACCCCGGCCACCACCTGGTCGACCTGGCTCTCGGTCATGGCCGGGAACAGGGGAATCGTCAGGGCGGACCGATAGTACGCCTCGGCCCCCGAGCGAATGGTCTTCGGAAACCCGCCCCGCTGATAGAACGGCTGATGATAGACCGGGATGTAGTGGACGTTGGCGCCGATGCCCCGCCGATGGAGCTCGTCGTAGATCGCCCGGCGGTGGGTGGGCGGGACCCGGATCACGAACAGGTGGTGGGCGCCGTGCGATCCGTGCGGCCGCCGAAGCGGCACGGCATCGGGGATCGAGGCGAACCGTTCTTCGTACCAGGTCGCCACCCGCCGGCGGGCGGCGAGCCAGTCGCCATACCGGGCCAGTTGCGACCGGCCCAGGGCGCACTGGACGTCAGTGAGCCGGTAGTTGTACCCGAGCTCGTGCTGCTCGTAATACCAGGGCCCGTCGTTCCCAGCCAGTTCTCCGGCCTCCCGGGTAATGCCGTGGGTCCGGAATCGCTTCATCCGCCGGTACATCGTCTCGTCATTGGTGGTGGCGGCCCCGCCCTCGCCGGTCGTGATCTGCTTGACGGCGTGGAAGCTGAAACAACAGATCGCGCTGTGATCGCAGGCTCCGACCTGGTGCTCGGCTCCATCGCTCGTCCGGTAGGTGGCGCCAAGAGCGTGCGACGCATCCTCCACGATGGTCCAGTGCCGGGCCTCCGCCACCGCCGCCAGGGCCTCGATGGGCGCCACCTCGCCGCCGAAATGAACCGGGGCGAGGACTTTGACGGTCCGGTCCGCCTGGTCGTCGGCGGAGTTCGGGTCGATCTGGGCCGAGTCGGGCTCGACGTCGGCGAACCGAACGCTCCCGCCCAGATAGAGAGAGGCGTTGGCGGTGGCCACGAAGGTGATCGGCGAGGTGAGGACCGACGAACCAGGGCCCACGCCGACGGCCGCGTACGCGGCATGAAGGGCCGCGGTGCCGCTGTTGAACACGACCGCGAACCGGGCGCCGACGAATCGGGCCAGATCGGCCTCGAACTGTTCGACCAGTGGCCCCTGCGTCAGGTGGGAGGCCCGAAGGGCCTCCGCCACGGCCGCCACGTCGGCGTCCGAGATCTCCTGCCGGCTGTACGGCATGAAGCCCGACATCAGTTGAGCCCCAACGACGCGAGCAGGTCCTTGACGTCCTGGACGCAGAGCCGATCGGGATTGTTGTCGCTCCGGTAGCTGAAGCCGTCCGGCACCGCCTGCCCCACGCTGAGCACCCCGTCGTCCCACCAGGGCTGTTGCGGCTGGAGGACGTAGTGGGTGCCCATGTCGCGAGTCCGCCGGGCGTCGTCTTCGCTGATCATCAGCTCGTGGAGCTTCTCGCCGGGGCGGACGCCGATCACCTCGGTCCGGCAATCCGGGGCCAACGCCTCCACCAGCGTCATGATGTCGGTCGAGGGGATCTTCGGGACAAACAACTCGCCCCCGTGCATCCGACGGATCGACTCGAGGACGAAGTCGACGCCTTGATCGAGCGTGATCCAGAACCGGGTCATCCGGGGGTCGGTGATCGGCAGCACGCCGTTCTTGCGGGCCTTCAGGAAAAACGGCACCACCGAGCCGCGGCTCCCGACGACGTTCCCGTAGCGGACCACGCTCATGATCGGCCCCCGCCCACCGGCGTAGGCGTTGGCGGCGACGAACAGTTTGTCGGAACAGAGCTTCGTGGCGCCGTACAGGTTGATCGGGTTGGCGGCCTTGTCGGTCGACAGCGCCACCACCTTTTCAACCCCGGTGTCGAGGGCGGCCTCGATCACGTTCTGCGCGCCAAGCACGTTCGTCTTGATGCACTCGAACGGATTGTACTCGGCGGCCGGCACCTGCTTCAGGGCGGCCGCGTGGATGACCACCTGGACCCCCGTCATGGCGCGCTGGAGCCGGTTCAGATCGCGGACGTCGCCGAGGAAGAACCGGAGACGCTTATCCTTGAGCTGTTCGGCCATTTCGTACTGCTTCAGCTCGTCGCGGCTGTAGATGATGACGCGGCGCGGATCGTACCGTTCCAGCACCCGTTTGACGAACGCT
>CADEGB010000150.1 GCA_902826755.1 uncultured Gemmatimonadota bacterium | reverse complement strand
TCGCCCCGGCCCAGCTCGAGAACCTGCGCCACCCGGGCGCGAATGACGCCGAGGGAGGCGCCGGGATCGAACCGGGCGTGGTACCCACCTGTGCCGAAGTGCACCTCCTCGCCGTCGTGCACGGCCCAGGCGAGGTACCCCGGGGCGTGCATGGGATCGATCCAGCACCAGAACCGAGGCGGTCCGTTCAGGGGGACGCCGCGCCAGACCTCCTCGACCCCGACGATCCACTCCCGATTGCTCTCGAGCCCGAGTGATTCGGCCACCGCCGAGCGGGCGCCGTCCGCGCCGATGACCATGCGTGCCGTCAGCTGGCGAACGGCTCCCCGGCAGGCAAGGGTCACCCGCGTTCCGCCGCTCGGATCTGGAACACCGGCTATCCAGGTGTGATTGGGCCACCAGCGGATCCCGACCTGGCGGGCATCCTTCAACCGGCTCCGGTAGAGCGCCGCCATCCTCCCGACTCGGAACTCGGCCCGTTCGCTTCGGAGGGAGACGACCGTGCCACCGGGCGCGACCAACTCGACCTGGCTGATCGGCGGCCCCAGCGTGTCGGGCGGGAACTCGAAATCCTCGAGGCTTCGGCGGACGAAGATCCCGGTGGTGTGAACCCCGGAACCGGGATCCGCTTTCCGGTCGGCCAGGGCGACGGAGAGGCCGGAACGACCGAGCCGCCGGGCGGTTTCGAGGCCCGCCAAGCCCGCCCCGACGACCAGCACATCGATCCTTTCCGTCATACAGAGTACTCTACACTACAAAGTCTAACCCGTCAAGATCAGTCGGGCGCCTCGAGGAAGGTCTCGAAGAAGCCGAGGCCGGAGTCGGCCACGGCCGCACCAAGGAGCCGCCCGGAGAACCGAAAGGCGCCCCGCATCTGGAGGAAGACCCGACGTCCCCCAAGCGCCGCCCTCGTGGCTTGGAGGTCGAGCACGACGACCGACATCGTGACCGTGTCGGGCTCGCGGACCGCTCGGAGCCGGAAGGAATCCGGAGCGAACAGGCCGGCAACCCCCGGCACCGGCCGGCGTCCGTCATAGTCGATCTCGCCGAAGCGGAGGATCTGGCGGACACCCTGCGAGTCGACAGCGGCCAGGAAGTACGGCGCCGCCGACGGCGCGCTCAGGGAGTCGGCGGTGGTGACGCCGCCGTAGACCACGCTCAGCGATTGCCCCCGTCCCTGCCCCCAGTTCCAGGCGGTCTCCCGCCAGATCCCCCAGTTGTGGTCGTGATAGGCGGCCACCTCGGCCAGCTGGCGGCACTCGCCTCCTTCGCAGAGGGTGCCGGACGCGGTGGCCCGGACCGCCGGGACGACATACCCTGAGAGAAACCGGTCGCTTGCGAGCTCGACCGGCGGGAACCAGGCATTGGGGGTCGGCGTCACCACCAGATCGAACCGCACGGCGCCGGTTGGCCCGCGGGCCGATCCCACGACGTGGTAGCGGCCATCGCGCTGGGTGACGGTGTGATCGCCGAGAACGAGATCGGCGCGGGCGGTATCGTACTGGATCCGATCGAGGCGGACATCGGACTGGAAGCGAGCCGGGGCCATGCCGGGCCGGTGGCGGGTAACCAGCAATTGGCCGCCGCCCTGCCCCATCGCGATCGGGCCGCCGACGATATACGTGACATACCACCACTCGTCCGCGCTCGGCGCCACGTTGAAGTAGTGCCATTCCGCCCAGGTGGAATCGGCCCGGGGAAGATGCCAGCGGTCGAGTTCGTCATAAAGTTCCTGCGCGGCGGGGGCGGCGAACCGGCGGTCGGCGTCGTCGTCCTCCCACCGCCCCTGCACGATCGTGAGTCCGGACCCGACGGCCCGGGCCGCCGAGGGGATTTCACCACCCGCGCGGAGAGGGACCAACTCGCCGGCCCGTTCGAGGTAGACCAGTTCGTGCTCGATGGTGGGACTGGTGGCGGCGACCACGTCGTTGAGCCGACGGCCGCCCACCAATTGCCGCTCCAGAAACCGGGCCCGGTCGATCCCGAAAAAGAGGCCGCTCATCGAGCCAGTCCGAAGGCCCTCGAGATCGATGCCTTCGGGGAGCACCGTCACGTCGCCACCGCCGACGAGGGCCACGTCGCGCGACTGGACCAGCATCGCCTCGCCGACGGACAGGAGAACCATCATCACCCCGGCTCCGACGCCGTAGCCGAACAGCAGCAGCAGCGCCCGGCCCCGCTTGACGAGCAGGTGCCGGAACGCGAGGAGCGTCAGCAACCCGAGGTCAGCGCGCGGTCGCGAGTTCATCTCGATCGATCCGGCCATCCTGGAGGTGGACCCTGCGGGGCACCCTGGCAGCGAGGTGTTCGTCGTGCGTCACCACCACCAGCGTCACGCCATCCCGATGGAGTTGATCGAACAGCGCCAGGATCTGGGCTCCGGTGGCCGCGTCCAGTTCGCCGGTCGGTTCGTCAGCCAGAATCAGGGCGGGCCGGTTGGCGAGCGCCCGGGCAATGGCCACCCGCTGCATTTCGCCGCCCGAGAGCTGGGTGGCGCGGTGATCGGACCGATCGGCGAGGCCGACGTAGGCGAGCAATTCCGCGGCCCGTTGGCCCCGTTCACGTCGGCCGACCCCGGCCTCGGCCAAGGGCAGCTCGACGTTTTCGCGGGCGGTGAGCACCGGCATGAGGTGAAACCGCTGGAAAACGAACCCGACCTGCCGGAGCCGCAGGTCGGTGAGTTCGTCATCGGAGAGCCCCTCGACCGCGCGACCCATCAATTCGAGGCGCCCGCTGCTGGGCGAGTCGAGACCGCCGAGGAGCTGGAGCAGCGTCGACTTTCCGCTCCCCGACGGACCGGTAATGGCGAGGTACTCGCCGGCCGCGATCGTCAGCGAGACCCCTCGAAGGGCCGCGACCTGGCGCCCGTTCAGCGAATAGACCTTGGTCAGGTCCCGTCCGAGCACCACGCTCACCCCGGCCTCGTATGGTTACGGTTGATCGTCATTCCGCATCAGCGCGGAGGGTCTCCGCGATCGGCGCGCGGGCGGCGAGCCAGGCCGGATACCCGGAGGCCGCGACGCCGGCCACGAATACCGCGATCGCGGCCCGGGCAATGGCGGTCCGCTCCGGCACGAAGAACGAGATCGCTGCGGGCAGCCCGGGAAAGGAGGTCAGGATCGCGTCGAGATAGCGGGCGGTGACGAGACCGAGCACCACGCCGCCGATCGCGCCGACCCCGGTCAGCACCGCGCCCTCGGCCATGACCAGCCGGACGATCCGCGCCCGCCGAACCCCGATGCCACGAAGCACGGCGAACTCCCCGATCCGCTCGCTGACGGTAATGGTCAGGATGGTGCCGACCAGCAGGACGCCGACGACGAGGCTGATGGTGGCCAGGATCAGCGACAGCTGCTGGAAGTAGACCAGGCGGCTCCGGAACTGCACCACCAAGGCCGCCACGCTGTTGACCTCGACGGTCCGGTGCGCGGCCGCGATCCGCTCCGCCACGGCGTCGACCCGATCGTCGGCGCGCACCTTGACCATCACCATCGAGGCCGGGTCGACGTCGGGCTGGCGACCGAGGCTCTGGACGAGCCGGAAGTCCGCCCCGACCGACCGCTGGCCCCGCGCGTCGTAGAGGAACCGCACCACGCCCCGGACGACCACCACCCGCTCCACGGCGGCGCGAGCCGACTGGGGATCGAGCCGACCCTGGAGCCGGACGGTGTCGCCAAGCCGCCAGCCCGCGGCCGCCGCGGCCGGCTCGCTGACGACGAGTCCGGTGCTGTCGCCGGGCGCGAGGTCCGTGCCGGATTCGAGTTCGTAGAGGCCCTGGGCGGCAGGGTCGACGCCGTAGCCCACCACCGTCAGGAGCGAATCGCCGACCGAGACGTGGAGCGAAGTGGCCAGCACCGGGCCAACCTGTTCGATGTCGGGATCGTCGCGGAGGTCCTCGAGGATCGGCGTGATGGCCGGGATCATCGCCTCGGAGTCGAACGGAAGGGTTCCCTTGGGCGAGAGGCGAATCTGGTAGCCGCGGCTCAGGAGCATCCGGCTGAACGACCGCTCCATCCCTCCCGCGAGCATCACCATGTCCAGCAGGAGCGCGGCGGCCACCGCGATGCCGGCGATCACCAGCAGGGTTCGCACCGGATGGCGAACGAGGCTTCGCACCACCAGCGCCCAGGTCATCCAGCCCGCCGCCAGAGCGCGAGGGGCCGGGCGGTAACCAGACGGCGGGCCGCGAGGGCGCCGACGGCCACGCCGAGGAGCAGCGACAGGCCGACCCCGAACGCGACGATCTCGACGCTGAGGTGGGAGAACACGAGCGACGTCTCGAACCGCCGCCGGTAGACCCAGTTGGTCAGCGCGCCGGCCACCGCCGCGAGGCCCACGCCGAGGACCGATCCGACGGCGGCCACGAAGGTGGCTTCGAGGACGAACGCCCGGAAGACGGTGGCCCGACTGATCCCGATCAGCCGCATGACCGCGGCGTCGAGCCGCCGTTCCTCGACCTTGAGGAGCATGATGCAGAGCAGGAACACGGCGCTCGCCACGATCGAGATGACCCCGATGGCCCGGTGGAACCGGCTCACCACCGCGAACGTCCGCGACGATTCGGCGGCGATCAGTTCCGAGGGATAGGCCCGATAGCCGAACGCGGGCTGATTGAGCCGGAAGGCGGTGCTGTCGGGCGGCACCCCGGGCCGTCCGCGCACCGCGATTCGGTCGACGCGGTCGGGGGCGTCGAGCAGCCGGGCAAGTTCCGGGAGGTGGAAGCGGATCTGGTACTCGCCCCGGAGCGCGGTGGCCGGATCGGCCTTCGGCTGGTAGACAGCCTCGACCAGGTACCGGGCCGCGGGGCGATCCGGCTTCGGCGTGAGCAGGACGGTATCGCCGACGGACAGGCCATGTCGATCCGCCAAGCGGCGTTCGATCGCGATCCCGGGCAGCTGTTGGAAGGTGGGGGCGGTTGGGAGGAGCCACGACAGCAACGCGAGGACACCGAAAGGCGACATGCCGGAAGATAACGAACGGCCGACACGAACTTGCCCCGTTGCGTGGGATCGGCTAGGGTTGACCTCGAGCGGCGCGGCGGGATCGCGCGGCTCGCCATAGAGACAGGGCCTTTTCAGGAAGTCCGGTGAAAATCCGGCGCGGCCCCGCCACTGTAAGAGGAGCAGCACCTCTCGCGCCACACCCAGCCACTGCGGCGCCGCCCAAGGCGCCTCGGGAAGGCCGGCGAGAGATCCTCGAGTCAGGAGACCGGCCCTCGTCTCGCCCGCATGATTCCCTCGAGGGAGGGAGCGGGGCGTTCCGAGGCGTCCATTCCGGTCTCCTTGCCGTCCCCGCCAGCGCCGTCGACCACGACGGGGCTTTTCGTGCGGAGCACTCTTGGCGTGGAGAACGCCTCATGCCCCGTTCCGCAGTTTGTCTCGTCATCGGCCTCTCGCTCGCTCCGGCGGCGTTAGGCGCCCAGCGGCAGGCCCCCGATTCGGTTCGGCTGGAGGAGTTGGTGGTATCGGTCAGCCGGGAGGCGGTCCGAGCTCGACTGCGGACCGCGGCCACCGAACTGGTGGACCAGGTCGAACTTGGCCGCCGCCAGATCCACAGCCTCCGCGACGCGCTTCGGCTCCTGCCGGGGTCCACCATCGTGGGCACCGGAGGGCGGGGCGGCACCGCATCCACCTTCCTCCGTGGCGTCAACTCGAACCAGACCCTGCTCCTGATCGACGGGATCCGGGTCAACGACGGCAACGCTGACCCGGGAGCCCTCCTCGGCGGATTCGAGTTTTCGCTGGGCGATCGGCTCGAGGTGGCCCGCGGGCCACAGAGCACCCAGTTCGGCGGGGCCGCGATCGGCGGCGTCGTGTCGGTGGCCGGCCTGGTGCCGGAGGAACGCGCGCACTTCGGCCTCGAGACGGAGGCGGGGTCCTTTGCCACCTATCGGGCCCGCGGGTTCGGGTCGATCCGATCCGGGCGGGTGGGCCTCGCGGCGGGCGGGTCGTTCTTCGACACCGAGAACCAGCGACCCGACAACCAGGCGGATCAGCGGACCCAGTACCTCCGGCTCGAGGTGCAGGCCCGTCCGACCGTCCTGATCGGCGGGACGTTCCGCGGGCTCCAGCAGTCGGTGTCGAGCCCCGGCGACCTCCGCACCAGCAACACCACCCCCGTCGGCCTCACCACCTTCGAGAACAACCTCGGCACGGTGTTTCTCGACACGAAGATGACCGGGCGCTGGGGCAGCCGCCTGACGCTCGGGAGCCAGGGATACTTCCTTCGCGGTTCGAGCCGGTTCAACGGCGGCGACGAGTTCGTCTCCCGGCTCAAGGCAACCCGGTGGGTGCTCGACTGGCAGCAACGGGTGGCGCTCGGGTCGGCGGCCTCCGCGGTTGGTGGTGTCAACGCCGAGTGGAGCGACATCGACGACAACGACGGGCCCAAGGAGGAACGGCTTCGGGCCGGATACCTCGAGATCAGCCTCACCCCGACGGCCAACCTCCATCTCTCGGCCGGTGGCCGTCACGACGATTACACCACGTTCGGGGCCCGCACGACCGGTCGGGTGGCGGCCGGCTGGTTCATCCCGGCGGCCGCGCTCAAGGTCCGGGCAACCTACGGCACCGGCTTCATGCCGCCGAGTCTGGCGGCCCGTTTCGGCAGTGCGTTTCAGAAGCCGAATCCGGATCTCCGACCGGAGCGGTCGCGCGGTGTCGACGTCGGCGTCGACCGGTTCTTTGCCCGGGGCCGCGGCGTGGTGAGTCTGACGTATTTCCGGAACGAACTGCGCGACCTGATCGGCTTCGAGTTCGGCGGTCCGCCCGACTTCCTCGGTCAGAGCGTCAACATCAATCGAGCCCGGACCAGCGGGCTCGAGGTGTCCAGCCGCGCCGAGATCGGCGCCGTCGACGCTCGGTTCTCGTACACCCTGCTCAGCGCCGAAGACCTCGGGGCCGCCACCGATGCCGAACGGCGGCTGATCCGCCGACCCCGGCACGCCATCAGCGGCGACCTGACGTGGAGCGGGTCCCGACTTGTCCTTGGTGCCGGCGCCGCGGCGGCGATCGACCGCGAGGACACCGACTTCAACGCGTTTCCCTCGGTCCGGGTCGACCCGGGCAACTACGTCGACGCCCGGCTCCACGCCGAGTGGCGAATCACCCAGGGTCTGGCGGTCCGCGGGCGGATCGACAACCTGTTCGGCGAGCGTTATGAAGAGGCGTACGGGTTCCCGGCGCTCGGGCGGCGCCTCACCTTCGGCCTGGCACTCGATCGGAACCGATGAGTCTGGCGCTTTCGTGGAGCGGCGGGAAGGACGCCGCGTGGGCCCTGCACCTGCTGCGACAGCAGGGTGAGGACGTCGCCGCGTTGGTGACGACCGTGATCCAGGGCGAGGACCGAATCACCACCCACCGGGTTCGGCGGGCGGTGATTCGGCAGCAGGCGGCGCTGGTCGACCTGCCGCTGCTCGAGATCGAGTTACCATGGCCTTGCAGCGACCAGTTGTACTCGTTTGCGGTGGGCGCGGCGTTGGCCGACCTGAAACAGCGGGAAGGGATCGAGGCGGTGGCGTTCGGGGATCTCTTCCTCGTCGATGTCCGTCGCTTTCGAGAGCGGCTCCTCGAACCGATCGGCCTGGCGGCGGCATTTCCCCTGTGGGGCATGCGGACCGACCTCCTGGCGCAGCGACTGCTGCGGGCGGGCGTCGAAGCGACCATCGTCGTCGTCGATCCGACCCGCCTCGATCGGCGGTTGGCGGGCGCCGACTGGAACGCGGCCCTCGTCCGGCGGCTCCCGCCGGAGGTCGACCCCTGCGGTGAACGGGGGGAGTTTCACACCCTCGTGACTGGCGGCCCGATGTTCGCCGCGCCCCTGGTGGTTCATCCGGGCGAGGTGGTCGAGATCGACGGACTCTGCTACGCCGACCTCACGCTCACTCCGGCGTTCGACGAGTGACCACACCGATTCTCTCGCCCTGCCGGAAAGTCTGCCGACTCGGCGCCGACCGTCGGTGCGACGGTTGCGGCCGGACGGTAGACGAGCTGGCCTCCTGGCTCTGGTTCACGCCTGGAGAACGCGCCGTGGTAATGGAACGGCTCCGCGATTGGCGGATCCGCGATGCGGGTGAGGATATCACCAGGACCAGCGAAGACCGCCGTTGACCGTCCGGCCGTCGAGCGGGGCCCACGCATCGACGGTCCAGGTGCCGTCGAACGCACGGGTCGGCCGCAGCAGGGAGTCGAACCGGGTCTGCCGGACATTGGTGAGATTCTCGAGATTGAGGAAGATCGAAACCGCGCCGATCTTCCGCTCCCCGAGCATCCCCACGATCAGGAACGGCTCCCCCATCGACCGAGTTGGATGGCGCTCGAGCCGTTGCGGCCCGGTGTAGTAGAACTCGAGCCCGATTCGTCCCCAGTCCCCTTCCCTGACCGCCACGAGACCCGCCGTGTGACGGGGGGTGAGCGGAACGTCCCGGCGGCCCCCGCCGTCCGGGTCCGCTTCGGTCGAGCGGACGAACGCGTACGAGCCGATGACCGCGGTCGAACCCCGCCGGAACACCAGCGACAGGTCCGCGCCGGTCGATCGACTCGGCTCGCCGGCATTGACGATGGCGATCCGACCATTCGTCGTGGCTCGCGCCTGAAGCGGATCGGCGATGCGCACCGTGAAGACGCTGGCGTTCATTTCGAACCAACCGAGCGTGCCATGGGCGTCGAGCGAGGCGCTCGCCGCGCGCTCGGCCCTGAGATCCCCCAGAGGCTCGAGCCGGGAGAGACCGTTTCGCTCGGTTTCGTCGACCAAGGGGGTCGGTCCGGCGTACCCCCCGCCCACTGAACCGCGAAGTGACCACCCGGCCCCGATTCGAAGCAGCGTGGAGAGACGCGGACTCACGATCGTCCCGGCCAGGTCGTGGCGATCGACCCGGGCGCTCACCGCCACGGTGGCAGGCCCGATCGAGCGTTCCCCCTGGGCGAAGACCCCTGGCACCACGAACCGAAAATCGAAGGCGGAGAACCGTTCGGACCGGAACCGGTCGAGGGTCAGCGCGCCACCGAGGACGAGATCCACGTCGCCCCGCCGACCGCTCACCGCGACCTCGCCGAGGCCGGTGGTATGCCGGTCCGGCTCGCCGACGGCCCCGTAGCGGTGCCGGTGCGCGAGCGACGACACTGACCCACGGGACAGGAGCCACCAGCCGTCGCCGATCCGCGAACGGGCAACGAGGCCCGCGTCGACCCGGGTGGTGGCGAGTCGCTCGAGATGGGGCGCGCCATCCGGGGCGAGTCGACCTGGCAGCGTGCCCCCGGCGCGGGTCTCCACCGTGCCGCCGATCGTCACCAACAACGATTGACCGGTCGAATCCTTCCAGAACAGGCGGGGCCGAGCCACGATCCGCTGATAACTCGGCAGGTCCGCCCAGCCGTCGTCGTCGCGATCGGACTTCGGTTGCCCATGGAGGCCGGCCGTGACGGTGTGTCCCCATCCGCCACCGAGCGACCCGGCCACGAACGCCGTGGCGTCGCCACCGCCCAGGCTGGTGGCGTTGACGAGGGCGTTCGACCCCGCCGCGGGAGGGCGGCTGATCAGGTTGACGACACCGCCGAGCGCTGACCCGCCGAACCAGGCGGAGGCCACCCCCTTCACGATCTCGACCTGCCCCAGGTCGACCGGGGGAATCTGGAGGGGACCGAGGGTTCCGATCCGTTCGCCGAAGAGGGGCAGGCCGTCGGCGAGGACCTGGGTATAGCGGCCCGCCAGACCGCGGATTCGAATCCCGGCTCCGCCTAACGACGGATTCGAGACCTGGACCCGGACCCCCCCGGTCTCGTTCAGCATCATCACGATGTCGCCCGGGGTCATCAGCTGCTTTTCCTCGATCTCCTCGGTATCGAGGACTTCGACCCGCAGGGCCTCGTCCTCGACCCGCCGGGGCGACCGGGTCGTGCTGACGATCAGCTCTTCCAGTGC
>CADEGB010000149.1 GCA_902826755.1 uncultured Gemmatimonadota bacterium | reverse complement strand
GGCGAGTTCGTACGCCCGAACGGGCGACTCCACCCGCCCGATCTCGGTGAGGTGAGCGACCAGGGCCGGCCAGTCCCGATAGCTGTACCACCGCGCCACCGTCAGCCGGGCATCCTCGCGATCGAGGCCAGCCGCGCGGATCTCGTCGGCCCCGACCGGCCGGGGCAGCCACGGGACCTCCGCGTCGAGAAACCGGGGGTGACACTCGTTGAAAACCCGGATCGCCGCGGCGTCGCCCGCCTGGAGTCGATCCAAGAGCCGTTCCGCCTGCCGGTCATACGCCTCGACCGGAGCGTCGAGTTCCAGCGGGGTCATCTCCATCGATCGTGCCTCGTCCACGGGGCCGGACTGCAAGGTACGTCTCGATCCCGGGGGCGAGCCAGAGCCCGGACTGGCCTCCGCCTTGCCGCCCATCGGATCCGCTGACACCTTTCGTCAATGCCCCGCCTCCGCACCCCCCGATGAATCCGGCCCGGTTCCCCGCCGCCGAGCTCGAGACGCTCCGAGCCCGAGTGGAACAGCTGGAGACGGAGCGACGGCGCCTCCTGATGATCATCGAGCTCCTCAGGGAGCTTGCCGGGTCCCTCAACTACCGCGACATCGTCCACGCCGTCGCCCGTCGGGTCGGTTACACCCTTGAGCTCGACCGCTGCTCCGTTTTCCTCACGGAAAAAGGCGGCGGCAGCGTCCACTTGGTGGCGAGCTACGAGGATCCCTCGCTCCGCAGCCAGGTCGTCGACCTCGCTGACTACCCCGAGTTGCGGCAGGCCCTCGACAGCGGCGAGATCGTCAACATCCCGGACGTCATTCACGAACCGGCGCTCGAGTCGGTCCAGGACATGCTCGCCAACCGCCGGGTGCAATCGATTACCGTGGTCCCCGTCGTCTGGAGACGGGTTACCATCGGCGCGATCTTCCTCCGGACCGACCGGACCCGGCCGCCGCTATCGCCCACGGACATCCAGTGGGCCAAGCTGGTGGCCGACGTCACCGCCCGTGCCCTTCGAACCGCCCACCGGTTCGAGCGACTCCAGGCCCGCCAGCGCGGCAGCGATCTGGGCCTCGAGAAGGACCGGGAACGGGCCGCCATGATCGCGTTCCTGACCCGGCTGCTCACCGGGTTTACCCAGCAGGATCAGGCCGCGCTCGACGACCTCCTCCCCCGAACGTCCCGAGCCGAACTCGATCGGCTGGCCGGCGTCGCCCTGACCGTCCTCACCCGCGACCCGAAGGGATGACCGCACGGAACGCCGCGGCCGCCCGGATCAACGAACTCCGCCAGGCCATCGATCGAGCCAATCGCCAGTACTACATCGAGGACGCGCCGGAACTTGCCGACGCGGAGTACGATCGGCTGTTTCGGGAACTCCAGGCGCTCGAGCGAGACCACCCGGATCTCCTCACCCCGGACAGCCCGACCCAGCGGATTGGATCCGAGCCGGCCACCGCGCTCACCAAACACGCCCATCTCCGACCGATGTTGTCCCTGGCCAATGCCTTCAGCGCCGAAGAGCTGACCGCCTGGGAGGAACGGAACGCCCGGCTCAATCCCGACGTCCGCGGCGCGGGCTACACCACCGAGATCAAGATCGACGGCGCCGCCGTCTGCCTGACGTATGCCCGCGGGCGGCTCACGGTCGGCGCCACCCGGGGCAACGGGACGATCGGCGAGGACGTCACCGCCAACCTCCGGACCATTCCCGACGTTCCGCTGGTGCTCGAGGGGTCCGACCACCCGCCGCTCATGGAGATCCGGGGTGAGGTCTACTTCCCGATCGCGGCCTTCCGGAAACTCAACCGACGCCGGGAGGCGGACGGCGATCCCCCGTTCGCCAATCCCCGGAACGCTGCCGCCGGCAGCCTCCGCCAGCTCGATCCGGCCACGACACGGTCGCGCCGGCTCCGGATGTTCGCGTTCCATGTCGAAGTGATCGACGGGGAGCCGCCGGCTCGGACTCACCACGAGATGCTGGCGGTGTTGTCCCGCTGGGGATTTCCGGTCGAGGCGCATCACCGCCGCTTCCCGGATCTCGCCGCGGTGCAGGCCGCCATTCCCGAGTTCGAGCACCAGCTCGCCACCCTGCCCTTCGAAGCCGACGGTGTCGTCGTCAAGGTCGACCGGCGCGACCTCCAGGAAGATCTCGGCGTCGTCGGTGGCCGGGAGCCGCGGTGGGCCATTGCCCGGAAGTTCGCCCCGGAGGTGGCGGTCACCCGCCTCAACGAGATTCGGATCAACGTCGGCCGGACCGGGGCGCTCAATCCGTACGCCGTCCTCGAACCCGTCGAAGTCGGCGGGGTAACGGTGTCGAGCGCCACGCTCCACAACGAGGATCTGATCGCCCAGAAGGACATCCGGGAAGGCGACTGGGTGGAGATTGTCCGAGCCGGCGAGGTCATCCCCCAAGTAATCGGACCACTCCGGGAACGTCGCACCGGCGCGGAGCGGCCATTCACGCCGCCAGCCGCCTGCCCCGCCTGCGGAGAGCCGGTGGTCCGCCCGCCCGACGAAGTCATGCGGTATTGCGTCAACGCCGCCTGCCCGGGCCGGATTTTCGAGGCCATCGTCCACTATGCCGGCCGCGACGCCATGGACATTCGTGGACTCGGCTCCGAGCGGGTCCGCCAACTCCTCGACGCCGGGCGGATCCGTGACGTCAGCGATCTCTACCGGCTGACTCCCGAGGACCTGATCACCCTCGACCGGTTCGCCGACCAGTCGGCGACCCAGTTGGTGGCGGCCATCGCGGATTCCATGACCCGTCCGCTCGCGCTCCTCCTCTTCGGGCTCGGCATCCGGCACGTCGGGAAGAACGTGGCCCAGCTGCTGGCGCGCCGGTTCGGCACCCTGGCCACCCTCCGCGCCGCCGATCAGGAGGCCATCGGCGAGGTGCCGGGGATCGGGCCGACGATCGCCGCGGCGGTGGTGGAGTTCTTCGCCACCCCCGCCAACGCCGAACTCGTCGACCGGCTGATCGCCGCGGGGATCGCGCCGGAGGAGCCTAACGTCGCTCCGCGGGGCGACGCGCTCGCGGGCCAAGCCTACGTCCTGACCGGGACGCTGCCGACCCTCTCGCGCGCCGATGCGGCCGCCCTGATCGAGGGCGCCGGCGGCCGGGTCACCGGCAGCGTCAGCAAGAAAACCGACGCCGTCGTGGCCGGAGCCGATGCCGGCTCCAAACTCGACCGGGCCCGCGACCTCGGCGTCGAGATCATCGACGAAGCCGAACTCTTGCGCCGCGTCGGCCGGGAGGCCTAGCTTGGTCGCCATGGCCACCACCATGACCCCGCCCCGCCTGTCCCTTGGCCGAGCCGCGCTCGATCAGATCCGCGTCGTTCTGGAACGGGAAGTACCCGACCGGGCCCCTGGCCTGCTCCGGGAGATCGGATTCGCCGCGGGCGTCGCCATCTACGATGGGTTCGTCGAATCGGTCGCCCAGCGCTACGGCGTGGAAACGCCCCAGGCGCTCGACGTCCGGTACCTCGGCGAAGCGCTCAGCGGCTACTTCCGCGAGGAAGGTTGGGGCTCCGCCATGGTCGAGCAGCTGGCGCCCGGCCTCCTCGGCTTCGACAGCTCGGACTGGGCCGAGGCGGAGCCACGCGGCGCCGCGGTGCCGTCGTGTCACTTCAGCGCCGGGATGCTCTCCGACTTCTTCACCCGGCTCGGCGGCTATCCGGCGGCGGTCATGGAAGTGGAGTGCCGGAGCCGCGGCGATGCCCGCTGCCGCTTCCTGGTCGGAAGCCCCGATGTGCTGACCTGGATCTACGAAGGATTGGTGGCCGGGGCCGCGTCCGACCAACTGATTGCCACCCTGAAGAACGCCTGACCGACGCCTCCTAGCGGAGGTCGAACCGAACGTCGTCGAGCACCAGCGACGGCATCCTGGCAGCGCCGATCCACTCGCCATCGGCGCCGATTCCCACCACTCGACCAAGAAGTTCGAACGCGTCGCCCGCCAGGATCGCGCCGTCGATCCGCCCGGTTATCCGCCCGCCCTCGACCCTGAACGCCCACGGCGCCACCACCCGGAAGATCCCGTTCGCCCGGTTGGGCGCGGGCCCAAAGACAAACTCCGGCACGTAGAGTCCGTCCCCGACCGTAGCGGCGAGGCGGTCGGCGGGGAGGTCTCCGTCGGACAGGATCAGGTTCGAGAACCCGGTCCGGACGCCGCCAAAGCCCCGGCGCCATCCATGCCCGGTGGCCGGCACCCGATGGCGCGACGCCGTCACCAGATCCGCGATGCCCTGACGGGGTACTCCGCGCTCCACCAATACGATGGCCCGGGTGACGACCCCGTCATCGCAGATCGGCCGACTTCCGGGGCGGCCGGGCACGAGCGGATCATCCACGAGGGTCAGCCGGTCGTCGAGCGCCCACGACCGACCGCCGAGCCACCGATTGCCGATCAGCCGCGCCAGCACCGGCTCGAGCAGCGCCCGGACCCCCCGGGGGCCGAACCAGACCCGACCGCTCGGCGGCAGACTCGGGTCGTCGAGAACCGGCGGGGTGAGCCGGGCCAGCACGTCGTCGACCAGGCGCTCGAGGTCAGCCGTTTCCGGCGGGCCCACCCGCGATTGATGGACCCGGCAGGTCGGACCGCCCGCGGCGGTGACCACGGCGCCAACGCCGGTGAGGCTGACGTCGTACGACGTCAGCACACCGCGGGTGTTCCCGACCTCGACCAGACCGATTGACCGCTCCGCCCACGTCTCGACCGTCCACCCGCGGCGGGCCAACCGGTCACTGAGGCGGCGGGCGGTGTCGAGCAGGTCGGCGGCCCGGAGCGAGCGGGCCGCGGGCGAACTCGTGGCCACCGACGCCAGACCGGCGGGAGCCGGCGGAAACAGCACCGTCGGCTCGCCGATCGCGGCGGACCGGAGCGCAGCGGCCACCACCGCACCCACCTCGGCGGTGGCGCCCGCCGCCCAACCCAGCCGGCCGTGCTCGATGGCGCGGACCTGGACGGTGTCGACCTGATCCTCGGCGATCCCGGTGCCGCCGGGGCCGACCGAAACGCTCAGCGTCTCGTCGGTGGTTCGCACCAGATCGGCGTGACCGACCCGAGGCGCCAATTCCGTGAGGACTGCGCCGATCATGCGTGGAGCGCGCCGAGGTCCAGGTCGACGAAACGCGTGTGCGGCGCGCCGGTGGTGATCGGTCGAAGCGGCCCGGCCTCGTGGAGCGTGGCCGCACTCGGGTCCCAGGCAAAGTCGCCAGCCACCCGTTCGAGCCGCCCGAAGAGCGCAAAGAGATCGGTGGTGAGGGGGGCGCATTTCACCATCTCGGCGCGAACCCCGTCGCGGATCATCCAGGCCGCGGCCGGACTCAGGGTCACCTGGTGCCCCTCGATCGAGACCCCGAGCACATCCGCGATGTAGACGCCGAGGGGGACCTCCCGGATCAGGTCGGCCGGATGGCCTTGCCCCTTGGCCACGTAGCTGTTGGTGGGACGGGCAGCCGGAATCGAACGGAGGGTTGGCGCCAGGCCGTTTCCGGTGGCCGGCGCGCCGGCCCGGGCCGCGGTCTCGCGGGTGTGCAGGTGGCCGACCACGACCCCGTTGCGGACCAAGGGGGTGTGCTGCACCGGGGTGCCTTCGTCGTCGAGTACCAGGCTGGTGCGCAGTCCGGGCGCGGTCGGGTCGTCGCCGACGGAGAGACTCTCGGGACCGAGGCGCTGACCCAGGGGAAGCAGCTCGCGTTCGAGCCCCCGGGCGGGCGAGCGGCAGAGATTGGTGATGGCCTGGAGCACCAGCGCGCCGGTGGCCCTCGGATCGAAGATGACCGGGTACCGTCCGGCGGTGATCGGGGGCGCGTGGAGCCGCGCCACCGCCCGCTCCGCCACGTCGCGGAACAACGCCTCCCGCCCCGCCACCGCGCCCCAACCGCCCCGCGCAGCCACCGACTCGAGGGCCCGCTCCTGACCGCCGTCCTCGCCGGCCACCGCGAGGGCGCCTAACGACGCTTCGCTCCGGAGGTCGTGCAGCTGGACGCCCTCACTGGTGGCGAGCCAGGTTTCCACCACGGTATCGCCGTAACTGGTACGGGAATCGACGATCCGCCGGTCGGCGGCGAGCAGTTCGGCGGTCAGCCCTTCGAGGAGCGTGCGTTTGTCCGGGAGGGCCACCAGGCGGGGGTCGTCGGACAGATCGTCGCTCTGATCGACCTGCCGGATCGGGACTGGCGCGAGTTCGATCGGACGGTCGGGGCGGGTTTCGAGCGACAGTTCGTGTGCCCGCTGGACGGCGGCCACCGCCCGTTCCGGGTCGGAGAAGGCCACCGCGCCCCACCCGTGACCGGGCACGAGACAGCGCGCCACGCCACCGAAGGCATGATACTCGGTGGCCACCTCGAGGCGGCTCTTCCGAAAGACGACCGCGGTGGACCAACGGCGCCGCAGGCGGAGTTCGACATACCCGGACCCCGCCGCGAGCGCCCGGGCCAGCAGCTCACGCATCGCGGCCCTGGCCGGGAACCCAATCCGGCCGCCGAATCAGTTCCCCATCCCGGACCACCTCGCGGTCCCACGGCAGGATGATGGCTTTTTCGGTTTCGAACGAATGGAAGTCGGGCTGGAACGAGCCGGTCTTGAACGACACGGCGGTGCGAACCTCGGCGGGCTCGTGCGACCGGACCTCATTGAGCGCCAGCTTGATCGTGTGACCGCTGTCGCACGTTTCGTCGACGATCAGCACCCGGCGCCCCCGGATGGAGGCCGGGGGACCGCTCACCAGCACCGGCATGGCGCCCGCTTTCTTACGGGTGACGGTCATCGAACTGAACTCCCGTTCGAGGATCGCCGCGATCACGGCGCCGGGAATGACCCCCGCCTTGGCGATGCCGAGGACGATTTCCGGGTCGTAGGCGCGCGCCACCTTGAGCGCCAGCGCCCGGCACAACTCCCCGAAGAGGGGCCAATCGATCTCGAGGAGACCCCGAGTCGGATCCAGCGGGCGGCGTGGCATGACGGGCTCCTTATCGAGCGGGCGGGCGCGGTCCCCCACCTGGCCGGAAAACCGGCCTGGTCCCGGACAATGTAGGGGCGGGAGCCGGTCCGCCCAAGGGGACCGAGTCGGACCGGGGCCGGCCCCTGTCACACCGGTCCGAAAGTCAGCCGCAAGGTCGGGCCGATCCCCTAGGTGGGACAATGACTTGTATTGCAGTGGATGAACGACTTTCTTATGTTGTAGCGACGATGCAGCGACAGGAACTATGGGCATCTGGAAACGCGTCCTCGACAGCCTGAATCCGGCCCAGTCCGAGCCCCGGCGGCTCGACTACCTGAATGAAGCCCTCGCTCTCGAGCGCCAGGGCGACTTCACGGCCGCGCTCACCTCCTATCGCCTCGGCCTCCGCGAGAATCCCAACGACCCGCGGATTCTCCAGAACATGGCGATCGCCTTCACCAAGACGGGCCAGCCCGACGAGGCCATCCGGCACTACCGCCGGGCCCTGGATCTGGACGGCACGCTCTCGGGCGCCCATTATGGACTCGCGTTCCTGCTGATCAAACGCGGGGACCCCGACAAGGCGGCGGAACACCTCCGCGCCTTCCTGGCGAAACCACCCCGTGGACCGGACGCCGAGCGTTGGACTCAGCACGCGGAAACCGCCCTGCGCGACATCGAAGAAGTGCCAGAGCCCCGAGCCGTCGTCGGATCGGCGTGAGGCGGCTCGCCGCCCTGGCACTGATCGCGGGCTGCAGCGGCATCACGAACAACGAAGACGGCATCGCCACCCTCGAAATCCGTTACCCGGCCAACACCTTCCTCGAGGCCGGCACCACCCTCCGCCTTTCCGGCGTCGCCCGCAATGGCGACGGTGACAGTGTCGACGCCGCCATCCGATGGCGGACGCCCGACACGACCGTCACCGTCGACAGTGTCACCGGTCTGGTCACCCCCCTGTTCGCGACCGGAACGGCTCGAATCCAGGCGGCCGTGTTCGGACTCGACACGATCGTCACCACCATCGGCGGGGTCACGCTCACCCTCACCGCCAAAGCGGACTCGGTCGTCCTCACCACGGCGGATTCGATTACCCTGACCCAGGACACCGCGACGGCCACCATCCGGACCCGTTTCCTTGGTGGTACCCCGGCCGTCGGCGTGCTCGGCCGCCCCCTCGGGCTCCGGATCATCGAGCCCGCGGCCGTCGACTCCCCAACGGTGGCGTTCGCCTCCGGCCGAGTGAGCGATTCGACCAACTCCGATCAGACGGGTGCCACCACCACCCTCGTCCGAGCGGTCCGAAACCGGACCCCACCCGACCGCGTCGTCGTCGAACTACAGGCCCGCCGGGCGGACGGAGAGCCGATTCCCGGCTCCGGCCGCCGCGTCGTGATCCGGTTCCTCCACCAATGACCGGCTCGTCGCCAAGCGACGGTCCCGCCACCCTCACCGCCCTCTATTTCGGGGCGGTGGAGCGTTTCGGGACCAACCCCGTGGCGTTCCGATCGAAGCGGGCCGGCGCGTGGACCGACCTTGGCTACCCCGAGTTGGCCGATCGAGTCCAGGCCTTGAGTCTCGGCCTCCGAAGCCTCGGGATCCGTCCCGGCGATCGGGTCGCGATTCTGTCGGAAAACCGACCTGAATGGGCGCTCGCCGACTTCGCCTGCCTGACGGCCCGGGCCGCCGACGTGCCGATCTACCCGACGCTCACCCCGAAACAGATCCGCTACCTGCTCGAGGATTCGGGCGCCCGGGTGGTGTTCGTTTCGACCGCCGCGCAGTTGGCCAAGCTGGCGGAAATCCGCTCCGAACTGACCGTGGTGGAACAGATCGTGGCGTTTGATCCCGAACTGGCCGGGGGCGAGGTGATGGCGCTTTCGGCGCTGGAGGCCCGCGGCCGGGCGGTGGCCGGCGCCAACCCCGACTGGCAGCGCGACGCCATGTTGGTCGGGCCCGAGGACCTCGCCACGATCATCTACACCTCCGGAACCACCGGCGAGCCAAAGGGCGTGATGTTGACGCATGGCAACATCGCTTCCAACGTCCGGGCCGGCTGCGCGGTACTCGGGGTCTCTGGTGCCGACTCCTGCCTCTCGCTTCTGCCGCTGTCGCACATCTTCGAACGGATGGTTGGTCACTATTCGATGTTCCACCAGGGCGTGGTCATCAACTATGCCCAGAGCATCGACACCGTGCCCCGGGACTTGGCCGATGTCCGCCCCACCGTCGTAGCCGCGGTGCCGCGGCTGTACGAGAAGATCTACGCCAAGGCCGTCGAATCCGCCGTCAACGGTTCGCCGGTGTCCCGGACCGTCTTCTTCTGGGCCAAGGGCGTCGGCGACCGATGGGCCGACCTGACCCTGGCGGGCAAGTCGGTCCCCCTCGGCCTCTCGCTCCAACGCGCGGTGGCCGATCGGCTGGTCTTCAGCAAACTGCGCCGGCGGGTTGGCGGGCGGCTCCGGTACTTCATCTCGGGGGGCGCCCCACTCTCGGCCGAGATCGCCCGGTTCTTCTATGCGGCCGGGCTGCCGATCCTCGAGGGCTATGGACTCACCGAAACGTCACCCGTCATCACGGTCAACTCCCTGACCCACCTCCGGTTCGGAACCGTCGGCCGGGCGGTGCCCGGCGTCGAGGTGACGATTGCCCCCGATGGTGAGATCCTGACCCGGGGGCCGCACGTGATGCGCGGGTATTTCAACAAGCCGGCCGAGACCGCCGAGGCGATCGACCCCGCCGGCTGGTTCCACACCGGCGACATCGGCGAGATCGACGCCGATGGGTTCCTCAAGATCACCGACCGCAAGAAAGACCTGATCGCCACGGCAGGCGGCAAGAAGATCGCACCCCAGCCGATCGAGGGGATGCTCCGCCAAAACAAGTTCATCGCCAACGCCGTCCTCCTCGGCGATCGGAGAAAATTCCCGATCGCCTTGATCGCCCCCAATTTCCCGGAACTCGAAGCCTGGGCCAAGACCGCCGGCCTCTCCTGGAGCAGCCGCCAGCCTTTGATCGAGCAGGAGCCGGTCCGG
>CADEGB010000148.1 GCA_902826755.1 uncultured Gemmatimonadota bacterium | reverse complement strand
CCAGTCGAACGTGGCCTAGGAGGACTGGACTCCCGGCTCGTCGGGAAGGATGTCGGCGGCCGGGTAGGCCCGCTGGAGGAGCGTGACGAGGCGGGGGTTGGCCAGCACCGTCACGGCGGCCCCGGTCGCGATCAGATCGGCGAGGCAGGTCAGGAAGAGCAGCTCGTCACCGAGGCCCTGCTCGCGCCAGACCAGAATCCGGCGGCCCTCGGCGGGCTCCCCGCTCCACACAGGCCACGGGTAGTTCCGAAACTCGGCTGGACGGTTCGACGCGCGCCAGCGCCATTCGTACGCGTCCCAACCGCGGTCGAGCCGGCCGTTTCCGAGGAGTGCCAGCGCCAGATTCCAGTGGGCGTCGGCAAAGTCCGGCGCCTTGGCGAGCGCAGCCTCGTGTTCTCCGATGGCGCCGGCGAAGTCGCCGGCCTCGGCCAATGCGCTCCCGAGCGCGGTATCGGCGCGGGCTCCGCCGTCGAGCCCGGTGGCTCGGCGGAACGCCTCGACCGCTTCGGCAAGATGGCCGGCCGCTTGAAGTGCCGTACCCCGATTGAGCCACGCCTCGCCCAGATGCGGGGCCACCGTCACGGCTCGCTCGTGCACGGCCAGCGCGGCCGGAAGGTCGCCCGCGGCCACCAGCGCCACACCCAGATTGGTGAGCACGTCCGGATCATCGGGCACCAGCGTGAGCGCCCGCCGATACGCCCCGATCGCCTCGTCGAGCCGACCGAGGAGTTGGGCCGCCACGCCCGCGTTCCGATGCGCGGGTGCGAGATCGACGGCCAGGTCGGCCGCGGCTCGATACTCCCGAAGCGCCTCCTCGATCCGGCCGGCGCGCTGGTAGGCGGTGCCGAGATTCAGATGGGCCAGCGCGGACCGCGGGGCCCGGAGAGCGGCCGACTCGAGGGCCGCGACCGCGCCCGCCGGATCTTCTCGATCGAGTCGCGCCAGGCCCAGGTTGATCCAGCCGTCCGCCAAGCCGGGCTCGAGACGGGTGGCCTCGAGCAACTCCGCCTCGGCCTCCGCCAACCGACCCAGCAGGCGGAGTGCGTGCCCGTGGTTCGAGCGATGCTCCGCCACCGTTGGCCGAGCTTCGATCAGGACGGCAAAGTGGGCGGCCGCCTCGGCTACGGCTCCCGCTCCAAGGGCGATCAGGCCCATCAGATGGTGCGCGTCAGCATGCCGGGGATCGACGGCCAGAACAGCTCGATAGCTCGCGGCGGCCTCCGTCAGCCGACCGGCCCGGTGATGAGCCAGTCCAGTGGCCAGCGCTCGCTTCAACGCGCCCGGCCCCCCCGACTTGGTCACGATCGTCATCGGCCCGCTCCGTCGACCCGCTGGGTCTCGAGTTCTCCGGCAATCCGATGGAACACCGGCGCCCAGTCGGTCGTCCCGTATGGCCTCCGGACCACCCGGATGCTCGGGAACCACGGCGACCGTTCGCCACCATGCGCCGTCCAGTCCCCCCCGTTGTCGACCTCCCAGGTCGGGATGCCGGCCCCGCCCGCCAGCGAACTCACCGCAGTCGGCGCCGTCACGACGGCGTCGAGGTTCCAGAGCAATCCCACCACTCCGTCCAGATCGTTCTTGAGGTCTTCCTTGGGCCACCGATGGACGGTCACGCCGAACCGCCGCTTGAGATCCGCGATCTCGGCGGCGCAGTCGTCATACTGGAGGTTGATCCAGTGGATGCCCGGAATGGCGAAGAGCGGCGCCCACGCCTCGAGGTCGCTGTAGGCCCGGACCCGTTCCTCAGTGACGAGCCCGCTGCGCCAACAGATGCCGACTTTGAGGCCGGAACCCAACGCGTCGAGCCGGGTGGCCCAGCGGGTCGCGGCGGCCGAGTCGGGAGTGAGGAACTTGGCGTCGAGCGGGAACGCGTCTCGGTGCTTCCGGAAATGCGCGGGGAGGTCGCCGATCGGGGCATGGAAGTCGAAGGACTGGTCGCCCCAGTTGCCGTCGGCGATGACGGTGACGCCGGGGAATGCCCGGGCAAAGAGGCTCACCAGACGGTCCGTCGCCGCCAGGGTTACTTCGGCGCCGGCCGCCACCATCTCGCGAAGGCACGTGGCGAAGAGGATCTCGTCACCGAGTCCCTGCTCCCGCCAAATCAGCACCCGCTTGCCGGCCACCGGCTCGCCTCGCCACCGCGGCCACGGAAACCGCAGGGAAGGATCCAGCTTCTGCTTGGCCCAGCGCCACTGATACTCAGTCCAACCGCTCGCGAGTTCCCCGAGGGCCAGGAGGGCCGTCGCCAGGTTCCAGTGGGCCTCGACGTGATCGGGGCGGCGGGCAATGACGGCGCGGTAGCTCTCCGCGGCCGCGCTGAAGTCCCCGAGGGCCAACTGGGCATTCCCGAGATTGAACGACGGCGTCGGGTCCTCCGGGGCGCATTCGGTGGCCCGACGATAGGCGCCGACCGCGTCATGATGGCGCTCGACGCGCTCGAGCATCGCTCCGAAATTGAGCCAGGCGTCCGCCGCATTCGGCCGAAGTCGGGCCGCGGCGCCATAGCTGAGCGCCGCTTCGTCGTACTCGCCCCGAGTCCGGAGCAGCTGGCCGAGATTGAAATGGGCCGGAGCCATGCCCGGGTTCTGGCGGATGGCTTTGCGGTAGGCCGTCATCGCCTCCTCGATCCGGCCGGCCTGTTGCGCGGCCAGGCCGCGCTGGAACGCGGCCAGACCCGGGACCGTGCTCGACAACGCGCTGGAGATCATCGGGCCTCCCCGGCCCAGCGGCCAAGGTCGATCGCCAGCCGCTCGAGCGTCGGCGCCCAGGTCCGTTCGCCCGGCACCGTCCGTCGCAACTGGATCGAAGGGAACCAGGGCGAGCGGTCCTCCCCGAAGACCGTCCAGTCGCTGCCGTTGTCGAGCTGCCAGGTGGGGACACCGGACGCGCCGGCCAGCGAACTGACGGCCGTCGGCGCGGTGACGACCAGGTCGAGCGACCGCAGCAACGCCACCACGCTCTCGAAGTCGTTCCGGAGATCCACCCCCGCCCACCGATGGATCCGGATGCCAGTGGCCGTCTCGACCTCCGTCAGCTCCGCTTCACACTCGTCATACTGGAGGTTGACCCAGGTGACCCCCGGCGTGCGCCAGACCGGTTCCCAGTCGTGCCAGGCCGGGTAATGAGGGCGCCGTTCCGGCGTCAGCATGCCGCTCCGCCAGCAGACCCCGACCTTGCGACCACTGCCTAACGCGGCAAGCCGATCCGCCCATCGGGCCAGGTGCCGTGGCTCCGCACTCAGGTACCCGGCGGCGGCCGGGAACGCCGACCGGTCGGCCCGGAACCACCGCGGCACACTGCCCATCGGGACGTGCCAGTCGTACTGCGCGATATCCCCAATGGCGCCAGGCTGGTCGGGTACGACCGCCACTGTGGGAAAGGCGCGGCCCAGGAGCGACACCAACCGGGGACTGGCGACCACCGTCACCCGCGCGCCGGCCGCGATCAGGTCGGGCAGGCAGGTCAGGAACAGCAGCTCGTCTCCGAGCCCCTGTTCCCGCCAGAGCAGCAGTCGGGTTCCCGCCAGCGGCTCGCCTTGCCAGAGGCGGCCGCCGACCAGGGCCGGGAGCCGGAACCGGTCGCCGTCCCGCCAGCGCCATTCGTATTCCTCGAAGCCGCGGGCCAGGTCGCCCTGCCCCAGCCGGGCCAGGGCGAGATTCCAGCGGGCCGCGCCGTAGTCGGGATTGATCGCGAGCGCCCGTTCATACCCGGCCACCGCATCGGCATAGCGACCCGCTTCCCGCCAGGCGTTGCCGATGTTGAACTCGGCTTCCGCATAGGTGGGCCGGAGTCGGAGCGCGTCGCCATACGCGGCCACCGCACCCTCGAGGTCGCCGGCGGCTTTGCGGACGTTGCCGAGACTAAGCCGGGCCTCCGCCATGGTCTCATCGAGGGCGACGGCCCGTTCGACCGCCTCGCGTGCGCCGTCCTGGTCACCGGCCGCCAACAGCGCGTTCGACAGATTGACCTCGACCCGGGCGGCACGGGGGTCGAGCGCCAGCGCCTCCCGGAAGGCCGTGATCGCCTCGGGGAGCCGGTCGAGGTGTCGGAGCGTCGTGCCCCGGGCGGCCAGCAACTCGGCGTTGGACCCGAACCGGGACAACCCCGCATCGATGGTGTCGAGCGCTTCGGCCAGCCGATCCTGAGCCTGGCGGATGGCGCCGAGATGCAGGTACGGTTCCCGCGCGTTCGGTCGGACCACCCGGGCCGTTTCGAACGCCTGGGCGGCTTCATCGAGCCGATTGGTGGCCTGGAGGGCGATCCCAAGGTTGACGAGCGACTCGAAATGGGTCGGCTGGATGGCAAGGGCCCGCTGGTAGCAGGCGATCGCCGCGTCGTGCTCACCGGCCGCGGCCCGGACGGTGCCGAGATTGCCGTGAGCATCGACGAGGGATGGCTGCAACCCGATCGCGGTCTGGTAGGCGGCCTCCGCCTCGGCTGCCCGGCCCGTGGCTTGGAGCAGCGAACCGAGATCCGAGTGCGCCTCGGCAAAGGTGGGCCTGATCTCGAGCGCCCGCCGGAACGCCCGTTCGGCCTCGCCATGGCGTCCGAGGGCGTGCAGCGCCGCGCCCCGGGTGGCGTGGGCCTCGGCGAACTCAGGCGCCAGGGCAAGGGCCCGGTCGTAGGACCGAATGGCCCCGGTGAGATCGGCCTGGAGCCGGCGAACCGTGCCGAGGTGGAGATGTGCCTGGGGCGAGGCCGGCCGGAGCCGGACCGCCCGTTCGAAGGCCTGGCTGGCGGCTTCGAGGTCACCGATGGCTTGGCGAGCCAGTCCGAGGTTGATCGCGAAGTCAGGGGCGTTCGGGTCCCGTGCCACCGCCCGCTCGAGGAGGCTCACGGCGAGGGCGTGGTCTCCGGTCTGATGGGCAATGACCCCGACCAGGTTGAGCGCGTCGGCCTGACCAGGATCGAGGGCCAGCACCGCCTGGTAACAGCCCAGCGCCTGCGCCAGGTCGCCGGCCTGATGGTGCGCGAGGCCTCGACGAAGGAGCGCCCTCTGCTCCCCCACCGTTGCCGCGCTTTCGGGTCTCCCCGCGGGTGCCACCACGTCGGTTGCCATGCAGTCCTTAGGTTTCGTCGAGCGGGCGGTCGTTTGCTCCGCCCGATCCGAAAACAGTCGCTCACGAAAGGCAGTTTCTTCCGGCTCCAGCCGGTCGCGAGGTGAGGGGGGCAAGAGGCAAGCCAATCGAAGAACCATGGCCTCAAGCTTTTCGGGCCTGATGCCGATACCACGTTGTCATGGCGAGAGATGGACCGGTCAGCTTGGGCCGGCCGGAGGGCGCTGAACCGGGGACGGGACCCCGGTCAACTCGACCAGGGAAAACCGGTAGGAACTTCCCGGGCACAGACCCTGCACAACGGGTCGGCGATCGACACTATTCAAGTGCGCGGTCGACCGTCCGATACTGATCCGAGGTGCGGGGGTGGAGCCATCGCCAACCGCCCCCACCACGAAGGCGAAGGAGAGAGAACCGCCGATGAACATCAATCCGTCCTCACCCCAAGGGTCCCGGCAACCGGCCGATCCCGCCGCGCTCGATACGGCCCGGGCCGCGGAGGCGCAACAGCAGGCGCAGGCCCGGACCGCCAAGTCGGGCGCCGAGGCCCGCCCCGAACGGGCGGATACGGTCGACGTCTCCTCCGAAGCCAAGGCGCTGGCTGAGCAGAGCGAGGCGCGCGGGGCCGAGTCCACGCTGCCGAAGGACCGGCTCAAGGAGATCGGCGAACGGTTGGCGAGCGGCTTCTACGATCAGCCCGAGGTCATCGATCAGGTGGCCCGTCGGGTGGCCAAAGACCCAGACTTCCTGGGCAGGAGCGACGGATGAAGTGTCTCGTGGTGGATGATTCGGCGACGATGCGCCGAATCGTGCTCAACGCGCTGAAGAGCATCGGGATGACCAACGTTCTCGAAGCCGGCGACGGCAACGAGGCTCTCCAGGTCTGCGACGGTTCGGTGGAGCTGGTGATCACCGACTGGAACATGCCGAACATGGGCGGGCTCGAACTGGTCCGTTCGCTGCGAGGCAACCCCACCACCTCCAAGACGCCGATTCTGATGGTGACCACCCGGAGCGTCCAGGAGGACATCCTCCAGGCGGTCGAAGCCGGCGTCAATGGCTACATCCTGAAGCCGTTCACGCCGCAGGTTCTCAAGGAAAAGATCAGCCAGATCACGGCGGTGGCGTGATCAGCCCCGCGGAGGGCCCGGGCGGGCCGGACATCAAGACGCTGGCGGCCGAGATCCACGAGACGATGGCGCTGGTCGACCAGCTCGTCCGGGAGGTCAAAGTCGGGGCCGAAGCGCACCAGCTGCAGGGACGGCTGGTGGAGCTCGCCACCATTCTGACCAAACGGCCCGACCTGACCATTCTGCCCGGCCTGGTCGTCCGCGCCTACTCCGAGGTGACCGACGCACTCGGCGGGATTCAGCGAAGCCGCGAGGCCATTCAGCATTACTCGTTCGAGCGGCTCCAGCGGAGTCACGCCAAGCTGAGCGAAGTCACGAACGTCACCGAGTCGGCCACGCTGGAACTGATGAACGGCCTCGATCGGGCCCTGGCCCTGATCGACCGGGTCGGCGCGATGACGCCCGACAACGCCGACGCCGCGGACGCGATCGGGTCGCTCCGCAACGAGGTCAACGAGCTGTTCGGGCACCTCCAGTTCCAGGACATCACCGCCCAGCAGCTGGCCGGTGTGGGTAGTCTCCTCGAGGACATCGAGGCGCGGGTCAAGGCCGTGCTCACCCTGTTCGACGCGGGGAGCCGCCGGCCGGCGGCCGCGCCGACGGCCGGCCTGGCCTACAACCCCGACGCCAGCTTCGATGACGTCCGCGGGCGCCAGGCGGCGATCGACGCCACGTTTGCCACCCGCCGCGGCGACGAAAGCGGAGTCGCGCCATGACCGCCCCCGATCAGGCCAAGCCCGCGGCGACCGTGCTGTTCGTGGATGATGACGCGATGGTCTGCCGGAGCATGAGCCGCTGCCTCGAACGGGCCGGTTTCCAGGTCACCACGGTGACCTCCGCCGAAGAGGCGCTGGCCAAGGCGGACCAGAGTCGGTTCGACGCCATCGTCACCGACCACAACATGCCGACGATGACGGGCGGCGAACTGATCGATCGGCTGCTGACCAGGGATCCGACGCTCCGCGGGCGGATCATCCTCACCAGCGGCGACCTCCATACCGAGGCCAACGAGTCCCTGCTCAAGCGAACCGGGACCCGCGGCCTCCAGAAGCCTTTCCAGCTGGCAGAACTGTCCCTGGCGGTCCGGGCCGCGGTGGCCAAGGCGGCCACCCTCACCGCCGCCTGAGCGGACTCAGGGCGTCAGGTCCGACCGATAGGTGGTCGTGAACTGAATGAAGCGAACGACCTCGAGCATCGTCCTGGCCTGGTACCGGATCGCGTGCGCGGTCCGCCGTTCGACCCCCGGCAGCAGCGTCATCGCTTCGGCCGGCGTGTAGTTCTTGAAGGTCAGGTCGACCGCGAACGGCCCGCGGGCCTGATACGGCTTGAAGCTCCGAAGTCGCTGGACCGCCGCGCGGGCCTTTTCCCGAATCAACGCCTGCCCCGCCTGGGGTGTCATCGTCGCCGCCGAGTGGAAGCCAAGGGCCCGCTTGACCACCGCCCCTTCGACATCGCCAACCAGCCGCTGCACCTCCGCCACGGCCTGGTCGTCGCCGGTGACCAGGATGACCGGAACCCCGTAGACTCCCGCCACCGCCGCGTTCAGACTCGACTCTGACTGCGCCACGCCGTTGACCTCGATCGCGGCGAACGTGGCGCTCGAGATCGTATGGGCCCGGACCCCCGCCGGATTGGTGGTGGCCGAGTGATAGCCGATGAACATCACGCCGCTCACCGTCGAATCGATCCCCTCCATCATTCCGAGGGGCCGGGGCGAACCCCGCACGATCGTCACCTCGGGTGGGAATCGGTCGATCAACAGGTTCTGCATGTTCCCGTGCGAGTCGGCCACCACGAATTCGGTGGCGCCGGCCGCCTTGGCGCCCTCGATCGCCGCCAGCGCTTCGGCCGTCATGAATTCCCGAAACCGCTGATACTCGAACCCCGTGGGGCCGAGTTGATCCGAGGTCACCACCCCGGTGATCCCTTCCATGTCCACGGTGATCAGGATCCGGATCGGGCGCTGAGCGTCACTCGAGCCCGCCAGCGCGGCCATGAGGGCCGCGGTCATCGTCACACGTCGCATCGGTAGTCTCTCCTGCCCCGGCGGGGCATGTGCGGAACTCGACGGACTGGCGCCCGCCGTCAGGATTGCCAGAAGCGGATCGCCGTGTCGACGAGCACGTCGATGACCGGCGGGATCGAGTCGAGCTCCACGTACTCGTCCTTCTCGTGGAGACCCTGACCCCGGGGGCCAAAGATGATCGTCGGGATTCCCCCCTCGCCCTGGTAGATGTTGCCATCGGTAATGCAGAGGAGGCCGCCAAAGACGGGATCGCGGCCCAGCCGGGCCCGATAGGCCGCCTCGAACGCCTTGGTCCCCGGATGGTCTCGGTGGAGTTCGAAGGGCTCATACGACGGGGGAACCGCCTCGACCGTTACGGTCGAAGCGAGACCGAGGGAACTCACCAGCGCTTCGAGTTCGGCCACCGCGCCCGGCCTCGTCTCACCGGGCGCGAGCAGGCGGGTGACGATGACCTGGCAGTGCTCCGGGACCACGACCGAGTACTCCCGATACCCACCCTCGATCTTCAGGGTGGAGTAGTTCATCCGGCCGACCGACGGGTGCGAACCGAGTGGCAGCCGCTCGAGCGCGGCTACGATCCGGGAGGCGTCCTCGACCGCATTGATGCCCCGCTCTGGATGGGACAACGCGTGGGTTGACCGGCCCCGAACGGTGATTCGGTAGAGGACCTTACCAGGCATCACCAACGGGATGGGATCGTCGGGTCCGGTGCCGTGGAAGGGCTCGGTCAGGAGCAGGAGATCGGTCGCGCCGAACTGGGAGGCCATCAGCGCCTTGGCCCCGGTTCCATAGGCCTCTTCGTCGACGGTGGCCGCAAACCCGACCGTGCCGAGTTGATCGTGTCGGCTTCGGTCGGCCAGGAGCCGCTCAAAGGCCAGGAAGGCCGCCACCAGCCCGGCCTTCATGTCCAGAGCACCCAAGCCGTAGAGGCGCCCGTCCCGGACCACCGGATCAAACGGATCACTGCTCCAGCCCTCGGCCGCGTGGACGGTGTCGAGATGGCCGGAAAAGGTCACCAGGCCGGGCCGGGGGCCGAGGCGGACGGCGCAGGCCACGTTCGGGCGGCCGGGAGCCACCTCTTCCCATTCGGGCTCGAGGCCGAGTGCCCGGATCCGATCGGCAAAGACCCGGGCGATGGCTGCTTCGTGCGGCAGCCTGGAGTCGACGCGGACCAGGCTCTCGAGAAAGCTCCGGATCACGGTCGGCGGCGGAGTTCTGGGAGGCCAGGGGCCACCACCGACGTGGGCACGCCGTTGGGTCCAATCCGGAAGGTCAGGAACCCGCGAGACCGAGCGCCGTCGTCCCACTGGACCCGGAAGGTGTCGAAGTTCCAGTGTTCGGCTGGGCCGCCCCTGGTACCCATTTTGACTGTCAGTTTTCCACTTTGTTCTCGTACTTCGAGGTCGCCGTAGGCGCTATCCGCATAGACCCCAGCATATTTCGCGATCGGCAGCGTCGGCGATGTCCCCGTCACCCTAGCGGCAACAGCCGCCTGCTCCGCCGCCTGAATTCGTCCCCGAACTGCCGACATACTATCCAGCATCGTTCGGCTCCAATCCCGGGTTGCCCCCCCGAAATAGAGATCGAAGAACTTGAACGCCACCGCCTCGCCGACATTGCTCGGATTCTGGTTGGTCAGGATGACGATCCCGATCTGCTCGTCTGGGGCCATGGCCACCAGGGCCCGCATCCCATCGATCGAGCCGCCGTGGTGGACGAGGTATCGCCCCTTGTAGTCCGTGAGGAACCACCCCATGCCGTACATAAAGCAGT
>CADEGB010000147.1:6288-10017 GCA_902826755.1 uncultured Gemmatimonadota bacterium | reverse complement strand
CCGGACCGAGGCCGAGATGAACGCGGTGGTTCGCCACGCCTGTCCGGGTGCGGGCGCCTGCGGCGGGATGTACACCGCCAACACCATGGCGACGGCCGCCGAGGCGCTTGGCCTGACCCTGCCGTACAGCTCGTCGACCCCGGCCACCGATCCGCGCAAACTCGAGGAGTGCGGCCGGGCCGGCGCCGCCATCCGGCACCTGCTCGAGCGCGACCTGACCCCTCGGAAGATCCTGACCCGCGCGGCCTTCGAGAACGCGATGGCGGTGACCATGGCGTTAGGCGGTTCGACCAACGCGGTCATCCACCTGATCGCGGTGGCCCGGGCGGCCGGCGTGTCACTCACGATCGACGACTTTCAGCGGACCAGCGCCCGGGTTCCCTTCCTGGCGGACCTCAAACCGAGCGGCCGCTACGTGATGGAGGACCTGGGCCGGGTGGGCGGCACGCCCGCGGTCATGAAATTCCTCCTCGAGCACGGCCTCCTCGACGGAAGCTGTCTGACGGTGACCGGACGGACCGTGGCCGAGAATCTGGCGGAGCTGCCGGGCCTGACGGAGGGGCAGGACGTGATTCGCCCGCTCGACCGGCCGTTCAAGCCCACGGGCCATCTCGAGATTCTCCGCGGCAACCTGGCGCCGGACGGCGCGGTGGCCAAGATCACCGGCAAGGAGGGGCTGTCGTTCGAGGGGCCGGCGCGGGTCTACGACACCGAGGAGAGCGCGCTCGCGGCGTTGGAGCGGCACGAGGTCCAACCGGGCGACGTCGTGGTGATCCGGTTCGAAGGCCCCCGCGGTGGGCCCGGGATGCGGGAAATGCTCTCGATTACCGGGGCCATCATGGGGGCCGGTCTGGGCAGTTCGGTGGCGCTGATCACCGACGGGCGGTTCTCGGGCGGAACCCACGGGTTCGTGGTCGGTCACGTCACGCCCGAGGCGCAGGAGGGCGGCGCCATCGCGCTGGTCGAAACCGGCGACCGGATCCTGATCGATGCCCGGACCCGGACCCTCTCGGTGGCGCTCGACGAGGCTGAGCTGGCGCGACGGAGGGCCCGCTGGACCGCACCGCCGATTCGCGCCACGGCCGGCGTGCTGCTCAAATACGCCCGATCGGTTCGATCGGCCTCGGAAGGGTGCGTGACCGATGCGTGAGCCGCCGGTGGTCGGATTCGTGGGATTGGGCCGGATGGGGCTCCCGATGGCGCGGAACCTCCTGGCCAAGGGATTTCCGGTGGTCGGCTTCAACCGGACGGCGGCCCGGGCCGAGCCGCTTCGGGCGGCGGGGGCCACCATCGCGCCGTCCGTCGGCGACCTCGTGGCTCAGGCCGACATTGTTTGCGCCTGTCTCGACCGGGTCGAAACGTCGGTCGAGGTCTTCCTCGGCGCCGACGGCGTGCTGGGCCGGGGCAAGCCGGGCATGCTGGCCATCGACTTCAGCACCATCGGACCCGACACGGCCCGCGAGATTGCCGCCGGGTTGGCCACCCGGGACATCGAGTTCCTCGACGCCCCGGTGAGCGGAGGGCCGGAGGGCGCCACCAAGGCCACGCTGACCATCATGACCGGTGGCCGCGAAGCCGCCTTTCGCGCGGCGGAGGGAGTGCTCCGAGCCTGCGGGACGACCGTCGTACGGATGGGCGACGTGGGGGCGGGGTCGCTCACCAAGCTGGTGAATCAGATGCTCACCTTCGTGCACGGCGCGGTGGCCGCGGAGGCGCTGGCGTTTGCCGAGCGCAATGGCCTCGATCTGGCGGCGGTGGGCGAGGTGATGAAGGTCAGCTTCGGACAGTCGCGGATGCTGGAGCGGACCCTCGGCCGGGTCCTGGCGGGCGACTTCGAGGCGGGGGCCGCGCTCCGGTTGTATGCCAAGGACCTCGGCATCATCGATCGGGTGGGTCGGCAGGTCGGGGCGAGCCTGCCGCTCACCGAGGCGGCGGAGGCGTTGCTCGAGCGAGCCCAAGGAGAAGGGTTTGGGGATCGCGATCTGGCGAGCCTCATTGAGGTGCACCGAGCCTAGTTGACCGGGCTCGTCAGGTTGAGATCGGTCGGAGGTTCTCCATTAGCGGCCCCATTCCACCCGGCTGAGACGGCAACTGCTTCCGACGAGGCCCGTCGGTGCTCTGCGCAACGGCCCCTGCGGGCGTTGTGGCGGTGTCAGCCGGCTGGCGGCACTACGACACCGGGGAGGGTAGAGCGGGCAACTCCCCAGGCCGCGGATGCAGTCCTCACGCCTGGCGCGAGGAACTCGTCCTCGTCACATGTCCTCCGCACGGCTAGAACTCGGCCGTCGGCCGCGAAGTCCATCCCAATCTGGCAGTAGATCGCACCTTCGACACAGAAGGTGCCGGATGCAAAGCAGTAGTACGATCCGATAATGGCCCATCCCTCCGTCTCGCATGACGCATATAGGAGTTGGCCAGTGTATCCACTGTAGTGGAACTCGCAGGCGTAACAGGTGTCTGCAGGCCCGCTCGCCTCGAGCGGGCTTAGCCGGTTGGCGTCGACTCCAAGGATCCCGAACACGAGTGCTGCGGTGGCGAAGAGCATTGCATACCTCCATTGTGAAGGCCGAGCTGGATGCTACCAGGCTATCGGACGGCGATGCGGCGCCTGAAGGTCAGGCGAGTAACGATTGGGAGGCCGTCTGGATCGTCTTGAATGACCCATAGCGCGCCCCTAACCGTGTCGAGGGACAGCAGGCCGGTTCGCCCCAAGTCGGCGGTGACGGTCCGGCCCGTGACGCCCTCGATGAAGTCCCACTGAACGCGTTGGCCCCCGCGGATAACCCTGGTCGCAAGCAGCAACGTCGTGTCCAACTGCGTTCCCGCGGCTGGAATTGTGACGACCTTCTTTGACAGCCCCAATTGGCCGTTCGCTGTCTGCTCGAACGCGTCGTCGGCTCCAAGGCCGGCCGGAACGTTGGGTACGACGCGGTCGACGAGGGTGCCGGCTGCAGTGTACACATACAGCTCGTATGGCCCCTTCCTAGTGAAGACGAGGCGGTCGCCCTCCACGCCGCGGAGGCTTCCGGCACCCCAGAGCCTCAGGTAGTCGACCGACCGGGCCTCAGGGAGGGGGCCGAAGTGACCCTCGTATTGTACCGAGTCGCCCAGCGAGAACCGATGGATGGCGTCCGATGCGTCGCCAGTCAGCGGCGCCGCAACGCCAGACACGAAGAGTTGGCCTCGCGCCGCGACGATGGCGTCAACCTGGGCAAATCGAAAGGGCAACCGGCGCTCGCGCAAGAAGCGGCCCGCGGTGTCGAAGGTCGTCACAGTGTTGCGCCGGCGATCGTAGGCCAACAGGTTGCCGTCCGAACTCATGGCGACGCGGTAGAGCCCTGTGAACTCGCCGGGACCGCGGCCCTCCCGTCCGACTCGATGGATCAGCTTACCAGCAGCGTTCACGCACACAACCTGCGCGGCGCGATAGTCTGCTAGGCAAAGGCGGCCGTCGACTCCAAGTGCAGCATCAATCACCGACGAGAGTTCGGCTCCGCCGTCGACGCGGATCGCCGCCGTGATCTCAATGGGCGTGTGGACGAACTGGCTGGTCCAGGCGGATAGGGCTTGCGCCTGGAAGCTGAGGAGACCCGCAATCAGTCCGGCATCGATCAGCGTCATGCCTGGCCACTCTGGCTGAGGGAGCAACGGATCCAAGCTATGGCGTCGAGCGGGGGGGGCAAGACCCATTTGGGGGGGGGGGGGGTGGGCCCCCCACGAGTGCAATGG